>NZ_CAUWHO010000022.1:0-32612 GCF_963558545.1 uncultured Tyzzerella sp.
CAATTTGCCCTTTAATATTACACAAAACATAAACTAAGTATAGTTTGGCTCATAAACACATCTTGTTTAAATTTAGGTTGATAAACTATTTCATAAAATCTAATTCCCATAGCTTACATTCTCCTTTCAAAACAAAAAAGACAGAATAAAAATTCTGCCTTAAATTTAATCTATTGTATTTATCTTGTACTTTTATATACCAATTGTTCTATAAATAAATATTAATCTACAGGCAATTGTCTTACAGTCCAATCGTCCCACATATCTCCATCAACATATACACCATCTAATAAATTTATCGATAACATACCAACAGGTGTCCAAGCATCAAATGCATATGTATAAACGTTATAATCAGCTTTATCAGGATACCATATAGGTGTAAAATGTGTTCTAGATTTTAATGTAGAATACCTATTAGGTTTAAACTCTAACTTACTTTCATTATTTTTATTATATGTTAAATCTAACACTCTAAAATAATTTTTATAGTGGAAATCAGGAAATAATGAAACTCCATTTTGTATATTAGTTGTATTAGCTACATCATTAGATACTATTCTACTATTTAAAAATTGGTCTACACCATAAGCACTTTTTATTTCTTTGCCATTTCTTTTAGCAGTTGGATTATATTTGTCTGATGTTATTAAATGGTCTATTTTTAATTTTGCGTATTTTTCTTGTAATTCATATTCCCACCAACCTTCATCTACGATATAATATACTGTATAATAGTGATGTTCACTTCTTCCGTGTTCACAATAATGATAACAAGTTCCACCATTTCCATCATCATGTTCTTCTCCACTTGTACAGTATCTTTCACAACCTTTTTCTACAGGGTTAGAATGCCAACTTGCACTCCATATAGTCCATTTAGCATCTTTTACTTCTTCTAATTTAGGTATATATCTTTCTGCTTCATATACATTAAATTTTTGATAACCTCCCCATCTATCATCTGCATCAGGGTCAGGTGGTGTATTTTCTATTAATTCTTCTATTTTTACTGTTATAGTGGTTTCTGTTATAGTAGGGCTTGGTCTTGGTGGGTCATAAGAAGGGTTACATACACTAGGTGGTGGGTCTAAGTGTTCTTTTACTATTGTAACAGGTATTTCTAACTCCATTGGTTCTTTTGGTGTATGCCATTTTACCCAAGCAAGTTGGCTCTCTCCTTGAGGATAAAATATATTACTAACTTTATATTTGTTGCCTAAAATATCAAAATAAACAGTCATAGGTTGGTCAGGGTTGCTTTCTCCACCACTAACTTTTATAGATGTAATAACATCTGTATTTGTTCTATATGTGTAGTCAAACTTTTCAATATCAGGCTCTTCTTCCTTTTCTTTAAAGGTAACTGCTCCAACACCTAATTGATTTATAATTGTTTCGTTTGTGCTTCTATAATTAGTGCCACCTTTATAAGCATTTAAACCAAACTCATCTTTTTCTAAAAACATAGCTAAAGGTAGGTTCATATGACTAAAATTTTTAATATAACTATTAGATATATAACCATTCATTTTTATATCAAGTAATGCTAACTCTGTTGCAGTACAAGCTGTTACTTTACCTGCTATTTTAGGATAACCAACAGGTTCTAACATAAGTTTATAATCACCACTTATCATTTTTTCATAATCAAATCCTGTTATATTAGAAAAATATTTAATAAACCCTTCATCGCCAAAATAATTTTTTATTGTTTGTAAATCTCCACCTACTATTTTAGGTAATTTATATTTTGGCTTTTTCCATTTATATCCTTTACCATCGTACATATTTACTTTTTTATTTTCCTTATAATAAAGTTTGTATCCTGTACCTAAGTATTTTTGTATAGGTTGTCTAGGGTTATTTGCAAAATCTATGGGGCTTGTAACAGGCTTATTAGTTTTACTTTCAACCAATGTTACTCTTACACCTTCATCTTGCTCATTACCTAGTATAGTATCAGGTTTGCCACTACCACCATTATCATAATCTCCACCATTTCCACCATTACCTATATTTGTATCTCCATTTGCAAAAATACTTATACTATTAAAACAAAAAGAAAAAATTAAGATAATAGCCATTATTATTTTAATCTTCTTCATAATTTCCCTCCTTAAATTTTAATATAAAAAAGCACTTCATAAAATGAAATGCTCTAAATATGAGTTATTATTGTCCTATTACATTACCTGTTAAATTAAAATCTGCAGTTTCTCCACCACCTACTTCACCTGTATCTATTGTAGGTCCGAGTATTTCTTCTGCTTTATCCCAAAAGTTTTCATCTGTTATTTCATTATAATTAGGTTTGCTATTTCCACTACCATTATTATTAGCAGGAGCTTTTGTTGTGCTTTCTGTTATTGGTTCTTTTGTAGTAGTTTGTGTTATTGGTTCAGGTTTTTTAGTTGTTGTTTGTGTTGCTTCTTTAACAGGAGCTTTTGTTGTCGCTTGAGTAGTAGCTTCTGTTTGTTTTTCTGTTGTTACTTGTTTTGTTGTAGTTTCTTCTTTTTTAGTTGTAGTAGTTTTTGTTTCTTTTTGTACAGATGTTTCTTCTGTTACTTTATCATTTTTTTCTTTTTTGTCTTTTTCATTTTTAGCTATTGTTGCGTCTTGTTGTAATGATGTACTTTTTGTACTTTGTTCTTTATTTGTATTAGTAATATTTTCTGTGCTATCTTCTTCTGCTTCATCAAATAATGTCGTGTTTTCTTTTGTTATGCTTTCATTATTAATAGTTACTTGTTCTATGTTGCTAGATACTAATTCACTGTCCTTATCATTTAACATTATATATCCACCACCAACTATTAAAGCTAACGCTAAAGCAGATACTCCGATAATAATACCTTTTTTGTTTTTACCTTCATTTTTTTTCATAATAGTTACCTCTCTTATTTATTTTATTAATAACTTCTCAATTAATATATTTTGATTTAATTCTTTATAAATAGTGTCTTTATTATAACTTTCAACCTTAACAATCTCTTTTCTTAAAAATTTATCAAAATTGTTAAGTATTTTTATTAATTTTGGTATCACTTTTATTAAAACAAATTTTTTTGATATCAATTTAATATATTTAATTGGCTTTCTACTTTTTAAAATTAGTAAATTTAAATCTATTATGTCATCTAGTATACTAATTATTTCTTGTTCCTTATTATCTAAAACCTTGACAATTTCTTTTTTTATAAAATCAATATTTTTTTCAGGACAAGCTCTATTTAGTGTATCTAATTTAAAAGTATTACTATAAAATTCTTCTGTTCTTAAATATTTATTAGTAAGGTATATAATCCTTTCAATATGTTCTTTTAAGTAAGGATATTTTTTTATAATAGGATTTTCTTTAATTGTATTATATTTTTTATTTATAATTAATATTAAATTTTCCTTTTTATAAGTACGCCTTAACATTGTATGTTTTATAGGTAAATAGATAAATTTTTTAATTACTAAAAATAAAATAAAAAAAATAAATATAATTATTAAAAATGTATTCATAATAATTCCCCTTTAATTGACTATTAATATATAATTAAACTTTTTCTTTCGACAATTTATCATTTAAATCTTTAATACAAAGATTTAAACCTGCTATAATTGCATTCTTTTCTTCTAAGTTTTTATTTAATATCTCAATAGTCTTGTCTTTCTTATTTAATAAATAAAATATAATAATTACTGTAAAAATCAAAAGAAATATAAAAATAATAATTAATTTTTCTTCACTTGTATTATCAATAAACTTTAATATTTTATCTAAATTTTTACTAAAAAATTCTTCTATTTTAGAAAAAACATTATCCATATAAACTACTTTGTAGTATATATTATTAAATATTGTTATAAATCAATATTATCACATAATAATAAAATTATCAAGTTTATCTAATTTTACATATGGTTTATTTTTTCTCAATTATAGTATATTCTAAAATCATATTATATTCTATCATAAATTGAAAGTTCTAATAATCAAATTGTCAATCGTGAACTACCCCAACTTAAAATTATACACTAAATTTGTAAAAATGTTTGTATGATAGATTTTCACTTTTTCATTATAGCTATTGCTAACAAAATGAGTATAATTTAATAAAATAGTTTATAAACTTATTTTTATTTGATTTTAATTTTATATTTACGTTATAATAAATTATAACGTAAATATATTTATTTGTCAAGTATTTTTATATGTGTTTTTTAAATTTCTTGCCATTTAACTATATTTTCTGTATTTATAGTATATCCTTTTATGTATATATATGGGTATTCTGTTTTTATAATCTTACCTTTTAAATCTAAAAATCTTACACCTGAGCTTGTTCTTTCCAAAACTTTTATTTTAATATTTCTGTTAGTTTCTTTAATTTTTAACACCTCCTATTTAGTTGTTGTTTCTATTTTTAATTCATTATGTATTACTTCAGGTTTTTTCATACTTTCATCTGTTGTAGGTTCTTCTACTTCTAATACTTTTGGTAAATTTTCTACTTCAGTATATTCAGGTGTTTTAGGGTCTTCTTGTATTATTTGCTCAATTGTATCGTTTTGGCTATTGTTTATTTCTTCATTTTTTAAAATATTAGTTGTTTCTTGGTCTTGGCTAGTTGCTTCAGTTACTTCTGTTGTTTCTATTGGGGGTACTTTTATTTGCTGTCTTTTTTCTTTTGTATTTTCTATAATTTGGGGATTATTTTTTTGTAAATTTTTATATTTTAAATTAACAAAATATATACTAACAACACATATAATTATAATAGCAATTAATATATTTATTTTTCTTTTTTTCAATACTTTTACCTCCTAAAATTTATTTACATAACCTGCTTTTAGATTTAAAGTTAACTTCAAGTTACCATTAATACCTAAAAAAGTTTGGGGGACTTCTAGTTTTATAGTAACATTTGCATTAAATTTATCTACCGTATTAAGAGAACCTATCTCTATATTATCAATGGTTACATTTAAGCTATGTATTTTATATTCTACTTTATCATCTTTAGTATATTTTATATACTGTCCATTTTCTTCTTTAAGATTTAATAAACTTCCCACTTCTTCATATATTTTCCCATAATCAATTACTTCTTCCCATTCTTCCTCTCCTAAAGGCTTATGCCCTGTTGCATAACCTTGTCTTGTACCTCTAAATACATTAGAATAGTTATGAGTTATAGTTTTTATTGTAGCAATTTGCACGGCATCTCTTATACCTTTACTTATTGTTTTTAATTCAAAATATAAGGAAAATAAATAAGTAACCATAAATATAAAAACCATTATAAAAGATGCCAATATATACATATTCCCATCTTTTTCTTTTAATTTTTTTACAATAGCCTTTATCATTTCCAATACACCTCGCCTATACCTGATGCCTTAGATTTTAAATTTATTTTGTATGTAAAAAAACTACCTAAATCTACGGTGTATGCTTCCGATACAGTTACTGTAAATTCTTCATCTAAATTTACTTTATTTTTATCATATTCTATTATAGGGTCTACATTTAGGCTTTTCTTTAATGTTTCTATCCTTTGTTCTACTTCTGCTCCAACCTGTCCATATATACCAACAGTTCTAGCTATTTCGTTTGCAAATGTATTTAAATCATTCTTTTTCGCATAAATAGGATACAATTCTAAAACAAAACCTATAATTATGAATATAATAAACAATGATAAGCTAAAATCTATATAAAACTCGCCCTTATTTTCCTTTAATTTTTTTATTACATTTTTAAACATATTGCCTCCTTATTAAAAGACAGTTCCTGCATTGTTGACTATTTGTAATGTGATAGCTACTGCACATAATAAAAGCATACATACCATCATAAGCATAGAAAACTTTGTTACTTTTCCTGGTATTTTCTGTGCTTCTTTTTCCAATCTATTAAGCTCAAAACTTTTAAATTTGTATGACAACATTCTAAAATATTCTGTATTATCATCTCCATTTAACATACCAATAAGTCCTCTTACTACTTCCGACAACATAGTAGAATTTATAGAATTTTCAAATCTTATTAAAGCAGTTTCATAAGATGTTAATCTCATATCTACAAGTAAATTTTCTATTTCTCTTTTAAAACTATCATTTGTACCTGTTTTAAAGTTTTCAAATATTTTTATAACATCTCTATGATTTTTACTTTCTTGTTCGATAGTACTTGCAAATCTATACATTTCTTTTTCTATATTTTCTCTAGTTTCTTTAATTTTATTTTGAGCTTCATTTATACAATCAAAATATATTTTTATGCCAAACATTATACCTACAAATATTAAAAATTTATTAAAAATTAAACTTAATATAATAAAAGATAACAACCAAAATATACTATTAGCAATAGCATAAGCTACATAGTTTTCTTCTGTCTTTTTTATATTTGCAATTCGTAGATTTCTTTTAAGTTTTTCTTTTTTAGACTTTTCAAGCTTTATAAATTTTTCAATGCGATTAGCTATATTTAAACAAAAATCTTCTTTTATATACGATATACTTTTAGCAGTCGTATTAAAATTTTTAACACTAGATATATGCCTTTTAGTTGGTAATTTTAATATACCTGAAAAAAACATAAATGTACCAATACTTAATAAAATACTTGGTATTAAAAGAGTTATATCCATACCTACATCTCCTTATTTATATTCTAAAGGTCTTGTTATTTTTAAAACCATATAAGCAGATATTAAAATAACACCTGCTACAACACTAATAGTCATTTTACCTATGCTAGATGTCATTAGTACATCATAAAATTCTTGTCCTATTGATTTTATAACAGGTATTGCACATATAGCCATTATTGCCATTATTAAAAATTCTTGTCTTGAAGAATAATACATTGCTTCGCTTTTAGAATTCATAACTCTTATGTCATTTAATTTTTCTACAATAGGCATTAATGTAGCTTTTAAAGTTCTATCACTTTGACAAGATATTAAACTTTCACACCATTCGTGAAATATGGCATTTTCTAACTTCCCTTTTAATTTATAAAGTGCATTTTCTATACCTATACTATTTACATCAAATAAAAAATCTTTAAAAAATGTTTTTATAGGTTCATTTAAATATTGTAAGTTTTCTTCTACACTTTTTACTATATTTTCATTTCTTAAATATGTAGTAGTTATTACAGATAAGCTTACTTCTAGTTCTTCATTTATTTCTTTTTTTGCATTTTCTGCACTTATTTGAAAATACCAAAAAGGTATAAGTAAAAATCCTACTGCTAATGTTGGTATTAAAAATATGTTTTGAAAACTTGATGCTATCAAGATACCTATTATAGAAAATATTAAACTTATACCAAAAATAAATGATATTTTGTTTTCTCTTCTACTTATCCTAAGCATTCTTTCAGTTTCTAAAATTTGCTTTTTTATTATATTTTCTTTCTTTTTCCCTTTTAATAAATATACTTGAGATTTTATGCCTTTTTTTCTATAGCTATCGCTCATTATATAGTCAAATATATTATTAGATATTTGATTTAGGTTTAAATCAAAGGCTATGTATACACCAATAGAAAATATTATAAATGTTATAAACTTAAACATTTAGCTTACCTCCTTACCTATTAATTTCTCTAATTCATTGTAAGGCATACCATTTTGTAAAAGTCTTTCTTTCATATTGCTAGATATGTTATTAACTTTTTCAAAATGTCCATCTATTATAACTTTATCTTTTTCTCTTATATTTTTAGTAACTTTATATCTAAATAGTGTATTATAATAAACATTACCTTTTTCATCTATAATACATTCCATTATTTCGGTTAATTTCCTTTGTTTATTATCTAACTGTTTAGCATACACAACTATTGGAAAAGCTTCTGTTACAAATTCCATTAATGTTTGATTATCTATATCTGTTCCTTTCTTACATAAACTAACTACCCTTTTATATGTAGAACGACAATCGTTTGAATGTACCGTTGTTATAACTGTATGCCCTGTTCTAGCAGCTTCTTGTGCAGAAAATGCCTCCTTATCACGCATTTCCCCTACACATATAACATCAGGATGAAAACGAAGTGCTACTGCTAATAAGTCTTCTTGTTCTATTGATAAATTTTCATTTTCACTTGGTCTTGTTATTGTTTGTATTATTGAGTTTTTAATCTTACCATTTTTATCACGCTTTACTAAATCAAACTCTCTAGAGCCACTTTCAATAGTAAAAATTCTTTTATTATTTAATGTAGTTAATATCCAATCTGTTATTGTTGTCTTTCCACTACCTGTACCACCTGCTACACACATACTTATTCCATAATTAATAACAGTAGATATAAAATCTAACATTTCTTCAGTTGCCGTTTCATTTTTTATAAAGTCTTCTCGTTCTAGATTATTAGCATTTACTATCCTTATAGATGCACATACTTCTACATCTTCATCTACAATAGGCGATTTTAAAACGGCTATCCTTATATTTTTAGATAAATGCCCTAAAACTATTGGGCTTGCATTATCTATTGTTGCACCTGATATATTTAACATTTTTCTAACAATATTTAATGCCTGTTCTTTGTTTATAAATTGTTCAGGTGCTTTTATTCTACTGCCATTAGAATAATTTATTTCTATATCTTCCCAAGAGTTAATATTTATTTCTTCTACATTTTTATCATTTAAGTATTTTGTTATAAAAGAAAACCCTACTATATCTTCATATAATTTTTTTAATAATTCATCTTTTGTTAAGTCTTCAACAGATGAGTTACTATCATTTATAAATTTTTCTAAAATAAGCCTTATTTTATCTTTTTTATTTTCTTCTATACTGCCTTTATCAACTTCTAATATCAAATCTTTATAATTATCATTAGATTGAAAAAAGGCTTTTGCACCATTTAAAACATCTATATATTTTTGTTCTTTTAAGTTATTATTTAAAATAGATGTTCTTTTACCTAAAGAAGAATATCTATCTTCCATTAAAATAACCTCCTAAATAATTTATTAATTTCTTTATCAAAAATAAGCCCATTTTTGCTACTAAGATTTTTAAGAAGTGTTCTTTCATTAAATTGCCCTTTTATTTCTTCACAACTTATAAATTTAAAATCACTATTAGCAAAAACTTCTTCTATTAAATTATTTTCATAATTATTCAAAATTTTTATAGGCTTATCATCAATTATATTTGCATTTTTAAATAAACTATTTTGTGATACAAAATAACTTATCGATTTAGCGTCTTGATTTGCTATTCTAATTATATTATCTGCCATCTTTAAACCTACTATTGATAGCATATTATTAGATATATAGCTTGTACAATCTATAATTACATAATCAAATATATTTTTTAATTTTTCGTATAGTATCATTATTTGCTCTTCTGTACTTTCAGGGTAAGAATATTCATTTTCTTCTTCTAATAAACCTAATAATGCTAAATAACTATTTCTTTTTAATATAGTTAAATTTTTCTTTATTAAATTGTCTGTTATGTTGTTTGCAGATAATATACTACCTATACTAGCTTTAAATTCAAATTCATTTTCTAAAGCTACACAAGGCATCATAGGGGCAGTCATATCACAAAAAACTAAACATACATTTTTATTTTGTGATGATAACTTTTTTGCAAGTTTTATAGCTATCGTACTTTTACCTGCATTAGGACTTCCCCAAATAGCTAACATTTTAGTATTTAAACTTATTTCTTCTATTTCTTCATTTTCAAACTGTCTTTTAAAATATTTACCTTTTTTTAAATTAATCATAAAATTACTCCTTATTTATAGTTGTTTGTTCTGTAACATCTTCTGCCAACTCTTCTTCGCTTTCCACAATACCAAAAACTTTATCTTGCTCTTTTAAATATGCTTTTTTAATTTCTTCATCTCCACGATGTACTAGAGAAATATGTACGTTACTATTATCTTCAAAATTGGCAAGCATTATTGCTTGTGCTTCATTTACAAGTAATGTTACTGTAGAATATAATTCTTTTTGCTCTCCATTTTGTTGCCCATTTGTATCGTAGCCACTTTCATCTGTAACTGCTATTACTTCAACATATTTAAGCTCTTGTGGTATATATCCATCATTATTTTCATCTGTTTGTGGTACAATTATAGATACTATATCTCCTGTTTCTATTTTTCCACTTAAGCCTTTTGATAAAGTTTTAAGTGAAATAGATATAGCCTGTTTTCCATTTAAGTTTGTTAAATATTCAGAGCTTGATACAGGCTTAACTGATATTTTATTTTCTGTTATAAAATCATTTTCTAATATTTTTGTCTTTGCATAAGTACCTATTATATTTTGGTCTGCTTTTATAAGTTCTTTAGGTAAATTATATTTAGAAAGCTTTAATGTTTTTATCATATCTTTTTCTATTTTATCCCCACTATTTATATTTTTTGTAGCAACTAAAACATCTACTTTATCTTCTCCATTTTGAAATGGATTAAAGAAATAGGTTGCAATACCTATCGCCATAACTATTAAACCTAAAATTGTTCTTTTACTTAACATATATTTTCTCCTTTATATTAAACTATATAATAATATAGGCAAATTACCTATTAAAAAGAAAGGTAAAAAAGGAAGCGATTTTACTTGCTTCCTTCTTAATACCTTGTCTATACCATAATAAATAAACATAACAAAAATACCTAATATAACCATTAATATTGTATCTTCAAGCCCAAATAATAACCCTGTTGCTCCTATAAACTTTATATCTCCACCGCCTATATTAAAGTTAGTAAAAGCAACTAACAATAATAAAACAATAGATAATATAAGTCCATCTAAATATATATCAAAGGTAAATAAACAAAGACATAATATTAATAAATGTATACAATTAGGTATTTTTCTATATTTAAAATCATATATGCTACCTATTGTCAGTATGATAAAATAACATATTAAAGTTATTTTATACACCATCATATACACTTCCTGCTTTATCAATTGCCTTTTGAAAAAGCTCTGGTAATTTATCTTTTGCTAACCCAAACAATATTAACCCTAATACAACTACTATTGCAATAGTAACATTTTTGTCAATATAAAACTCGCCGTCATTATTTTTTAATTTTTCTACAACTCTTTCTTTTACCATTTGTCCTTTAATATATAATTTTGTACTAATTTCATTAATTTTTTTCATTGTTTTTTCCTCCTAAAATTTATAAAACTATTTGTTAATTTACTTTTTATACTTGAACACAAGCATAATTTAAACAATCATAGGCATTCCCCCTTTCAAACTCCTAATAAATACAAAAAGTTAGCTAAAATTAGCTAACTTATCATAAATATTTTCTTTAAATATACACTTTAAATTGTTATCATTACAGTATTTTTTTAATATCTCTGTTTCAAAATCTATATCAATTATAGCCGTGCCATCTTCTATAATACCTACTATATTACCAAAATAATTTAATACTTTTGTATCTTCTATAATTTCTATAAAAATAGAAACTTTTTCATCTAACTGTATATCTTTTTCTATGTTTTTAAATGTAGACATAAGCCCACAATTAGCTTTTTTTATTTCTCTTGCAACCTGACTTAAGCTTTTTTCTTCCGTTTTTATAGTCTGTTTTTCTGATAGATTACAAAAATTATTGTCATCTTTTTTAGCTTCTAGGTGTTCTTTTGTATCAATTTTTTCATTTTGTGTACCTATTTTATGTTTTGTAGTAACCTGTTGTATTTTAATAGATTTTTCTTTTTTAGGTTTATGCTCTTCATTCTTTTTGTAAGCTTTTTCTTTTTTATCTTTATTTTTTATATTATCTAAAAAATTATTAAAAAAACCTTTTTTGTCAGTAGTTTTTTGTACTTCAAAATTTTCAACTCTATAACCTAAAGTGTTAGCATAATTGTTTGTCTTTTCAAAGCAATTTTTAACTTCTAAATTTCTAACTTCTTCATCTTTACTTGTTACAAAGTTGTAAATACCTTCGGCAAAAAATCTACCAAGTAAGCTATCGCCTTTTTCTCTGCCTATCCCAACAATTATTATACTAACATTGCTATTACAAAGCCTAAAAGCACATAAAGATTTAATAAGCTCCATTTCATCATCAATTATATTTTCTAAATCAATAGCTAAAAACTCTAAATGATTTAATTTTGTACTATTGGTTTCTATATAGCCTGTAAAATCCCGTTCTAGCACTAAATCTGTATGTATACCTAATTCTTGTGATTGCTTATCAAAAATATCTACATTCTTTTCAGATGAAAAATATAGTAACATATCACTTCCCTCCTTATTACTACTGAAACTTATGTTTTTCTAAATCTTCTAAATATTCTTTTGGTGGAAATGTTTTGTATTCATTTATAGGTATTTCTATATTTTTTGTTGGTTTGTAGCCAAAATAAACTATAAGGCTTAATACCAAAGCTATAAAAATTAGTATTTTTCTCATATTTCTTCACTTTCTTCTATTTCTAAATCATCATAACTATATGCCCAAGCACCTTTTATTTCATTAGATATAAATTCAGGTGTAAATGTTTCGTTTGATTTTTTCTCGTTCCAACTATCATTTACTTTAACTTTTCCGTCTTCAGTAAGTCCTGTTAATACGATAAAATGCCCACCATTAGTAAAATAACCTGTGCTAACTCCTGTTGGTGTGTTGTATCCTTTGTAACAAGTAGACACTATCATTACTTTACCTTGTGATAAATTTTCAACTATACTATCTGCACTTGTAGATACTTGTTCTGCATTTAAACCAAACTCTCTTGCACCTGTTGTCATAAGCTCCCAACTACTTCCCATTCCATTAATAGCCCACCCCCTACTTGTACTAAATTGTGCCATAGTAAGTGGTGTTACTGATGTATCTCCTGTTAAACCTACTACAACCATTGCTAAAGATGTCGGTCCGCAACCTGCTATTTTTATAGTAGTACCTGCATATGAGTGGTTAGCCCACCTTGTGTCAAATTGAAAAAATAAAGGTATATCTCTACCTTCGTATATTGCGTCATCTTTTATATGATTTTCATTCTTAAAATCTTGTAAAATTTGTGATATTTCACTATCTATGTCTGCCCCTGTTACTTCTAACAACACAGTTATTGGCGATGTAATTATGTAATATATAAAAGTCAAAAAAAGAAAAATTGTAGCAATACCTATAATTAAACCTGTTATTAATTTTTCTCGTTTTTCTTCATCTAATAATCTTGCTATTAACTCTCTTATTATTAAATAGGCTATTTTAGGCATTTATCTTCCACCTTTTCCACCTAGTATATATTTTGCTTCATAGTCGGCAAGCTCCATATTAAAAATATAGTGTTTGCTACCATTTATAAGTAGCCCTCGTCCTTGTACACCTGCTTGTATTATATCTTTGTGTATTTGTTTAAGCTCAAATGTATCAACTATTTCTTGTAAGTCTTTACCATCACTACCTAAAAATATTTTGTAACAAGGAAGTGTTAAAAGTGCTTGTCCATACATTTTTATTCTTGGGTCTAGAAAGTCTATTATTGATTGACTTATAACAACTATACTACCTTCATATTTTCTACACCTTTTAGCTATATTTCTAAGTCCTATAAGTGTTTGTGGTATTTCAGGGTCTATTAAAAGGTAAGCTTCATCACATATAAGCATTATTTTTTCTTTTCTATCTCTTGTTATCTGTTGCCAACACCAACTGATTATATTAAAATACTGTGCTTTTTTAATTCTTTCAGAAGAATTATTCAAGTCATAAGTATCTAAACATACTATTTTACTTTCTGTATGTAAACTTGTATGTTTGTTAAATAAAAATTGGTCTTGCCCATTTATTAAGTTACCTATGTATAAAAGTAAGTCGTTGTAATCTTGTACTGCTCTTGTATCTGTTTCAATCTCTTTATTTTTCTTTAAAACATCGTACAAATCTGACATAATAGGAAAATCTTCATTTTTTAAACCACTTATATCTGTGTCCCAAAATATATTAAACTGATTGTAAAGTTTAATTAAGTTATCATTTAAAATAGTTTTTTGTCTTTCTGTTATTTCTGCCAAACACAAACCAAAGAATACTTCTAAATTTTGTAAATGTAGGGCTAATGCTCCTATACCATCAAACTCTACTTCTTCGTCATCTTCTTCTAAATCTATACTTTCATCTTCTTCATTATTTTTTTGATTTTTACTCTGTAAAGATATAGGCTTTATTTCAAGTGGATTAATGTTTCCTTTGTTGCTACCACCTAAATTTATCCAATCTCCACCTAAATTTTTAACAATATCATCGTATTCTCTTTCAGGGTCTACTATAAGTATTTTAGTACCTAGCATATATTCGTTAAGTATTATTTTTTTGATAGCCGTTGATTTACCCTTGCCAGGAGCTCCTACTGCAACTATATTTGAGTTTGTTCTGTCGCCTCCTCGTTTCCACAAGTCCATTATCATAAGTTTACCATTTATATCTTTTGCAAAATAAAAGCCTTGTTCATCGCTAAACCCTTCGCTAGAATTAAAAAATCCACCTATATAAGTGGATAATAAAGTTGCTCTACCTGCTAACTCTCTCATTATTTCAGTAGTATATCCATAGGGGGCTATTGTTAAAAAGCCGTCTTCTTGGTAAAAAGGCACTTGCCTTACTTGGCAACCTAACCCTGCAACTGTATTTATTAGCTTTTCACTATTTTTTCTTAAAGTTTCTTCGCTATTACCTAAAACTAAAATTATATTTGCCATAATACCGATGCTTTCGCCATTTTCTTCTATCTGCTTAAGAATATTTTGCCCATCTTCTACACGCCTTTCTGCCTGTATTCGTCGATAATTATCCCTTTCAGATATTGCTCTTACTTTATTTTCTGCAATATCTTTACTAAAGGCAGAAACTAAAATACCTTCAGATTGAGGTATAAACTCGCTAATCATTATTGTACCTTGTACATTGCTTATTTTACCAAGCCAACCATTCTCTAACCTGCTAGGGTATTTTGATATTATATAACATTTTGCTAAATTTTCGCCTATTTCAATACCTTTATCTTTAAACTTTAATATTGTTGGCGATATTATATTAAGTAAACTTTCATTTATGTTTGTTTTACAATTTTTCATAATATCTCCTTTCACACTTAATCATATATAATCACACTTCATCATAGTTCATATTTATTATTGATAAACTATCTTCAAGCTCCATTGTTTCAATATTTCCATAAGAAGAATTGGCAAACAAGTTGCATAACCTTGCTATTTCTTCTGTTGTGCAAACATTTGCTTGTATTTTACCTGCTTGAAATTTTCTAGCTATATTGATTAGTTTCTTTTCAAGTTCTACAAAATTGTTTAAGCTCTCTCTAATTAAAAAGTAATATTCATTTTCTAACTCATTACCATTAACAGAATATTTATGTAGAAAAAGTGTGGCTTCTCTTAAAAGTTCCTTTTGTTTTAAATTGTTAGAAGCTACATACATTTGTCTATAATCACTAACTAACCTACTTATATCAACAGGCTTTGATATTTTAAGCATTCTAAGGTTATCTTTAACAGAAGCAAACTCACTGCTTAAAGTTTTTGTAAGTATATTTATATCTGTCTTACTCATTGTGCTTATAGAAACTGTGCCAACTTTAATAAATCCTATTATAAAGTTGTCTTTTGTATATAGCATATTGTTTTTTATATCTGCTACATTTATGTACTGATTAACAGTCATTTTTTTATTTTTGCTTTGATTTTTCTTCTTCATCTAAATATTTTTCCCACCATTCTGTATATTTGTATTTGTATAAATTTTGCTTGTTATAATATTTATACATACCTACCAACTGTGTCATTGTTGAGTAGTTGTTATTAGGATTTTTAACAACCAAAAAATATGAAAACATAGCTAAAGGTACTATAACTAAAATACCTATATTTACTGTTGTAAAAATTCCAACTAATATCCCTACAACAATATCAACTAAAAATAAATAGGCAAAATATTTTGCTTCTTTTTTACCTATACCTGACACTATTTGAGTTTCTGTTGATAAGTTGGAGGGCATATATAAATTATGATTATTTTCTTCTTTACTCAAAAAATCATCTCCTAAAATAATATTCTATAATAGCTTTTATAGTAAAAATTGAAATAGCACCTACAAAAGCTATTAAGCAATTTTTTATTTTTTTAATATAGCTTTCTTTTTCTTCTAAGTTAAACATCATAGCTAGTAAGTGGTTAGCTAATTTAAAGACTATACCAACAGTTATTAAGCCTATCATTACATTTATTAAGCTATTTATTGTATCCATACTAACCCTACTTTCTTATAAACCTACTAACCCTTGAAACCATACTTGCCGTTTGATTTATAGTCATCATATTTATTCCACTACTTCCTAAACCTATCATAAACTGTTGTAAAAATTGTGGTGTTTTAATACCCATTATCATACAGGCTATACCAAAAAATATATTTCCATTTGCAACTACTCCAAAACCTAACTTTATCATTGCAAGTTGTATAACAACAGTTACACTATTTTGTATAAACATTTTTATGTATGGTGCAAACACCCCGTTGTCGCTATCAATAAGTCCTACGCAAGCTATCGGAACGCCAAGTCTTAAAATAAGCATTTCAAGTCCTCGTTTTATAAACTGAAATACTAAAATTAAGTAACATATGAAAAATATAAGTAGTCCTACTAACGCAAATAAACCTAATCCTAAAAAATATGTTTCAAAAACTTGCATTAAACTAGGTAATGTTACAAGTCCTACTGCATCTAACATTTCATTTATAAAATCTATTGATATATTTACAAATATTTCATATAAAAAGTTAAATGAAAATATTATAATAAGCCCCTTACAAAAACCTATAACTATATTTTCAACAGACATTGAAGGGTCGCCATCACTACCTATTATATATGTATCAAATATCTTCTTTAAAAATTTAAAAATCAAAAAAGCTACTCCAAAACTTGTAGTAACTTGAAATAACTTCCCAAAAAATATATCACTTTTGCTATTATCTAATATTGTATTTTGAAAAATAGAACCATCGCTTATATGATTTTCTACCCAAAACACTATATTTATAAGACTTGCAAACAAAATATCTGCAATAGGAAATGCATCTTTGAAAAAGTCAGTTATTAAAGCTTCTAATATCTTTGTCATATATTAACACTCCTAAACTGCCGTTCCACCTATTTTAAAATAGTGTGCAACAACATTAACAATAACACTAGCACTCATTATAAGTATATAACACAAAATAACTGCTTTTGTCTTTTTATCATACTGCTTACCTTCCATTTCATCATCACTTGCTTTCTTTTTAAATTGATACAAAGCAATAAAAAATGGTGTCGCAACTGTTGCTAGTAACATTACAACTTTTGAAGCATCTTGTAACATTTGTTTAGCACCTTCTGTTATTGGGTTGTTCATTAAATCATTTGCAAATGCTAAATTTGTTTTCATCAATATCATTGAAACTACTAAAGCATAAAAAGATACTACTTTGTCATTAATTTTTTTAATAAATTTTGTCATAATTAATCTCCTTTACATTTCATAATCTTTAAGTTCTTCTGCTAATGTTTTATAAAAATTATTCCATAGCTTAATCTCTATTTGACTACTTAATTTTTTAGGGCGTTTTTCTTGCCTTTCTGCTATAACTTGTCTATTGTGTTCTTTGTCCCCTAGCCCATACATTTTGTTAAATTTCCAACTTGACAAATCAGGTGCATAAAAAATTGCATTATTACCACTTTTTAAAACAAGTGTGTTAGGTCGTTGTATTTTTTTAATCTCAATAGGTGTTAAAAGTGGTCTTTCTATGTAACTTGTGCTAGATGTAAAGCTATTTTTTGCATTACTCTCTGTAACATTTATAGCAGTGTATGTACCTAGTTTTTTAGACATTTCATCAAGTGTTCCTATATCTTCACTTTTAAGATATATTAAAGTTTCTGCGTTGTCTTTAAGTGTACTTGCCGTATTTTCATCATACACCTTTATAAACTGTGCAAAACTTTGTATAAATAAATTAAATCTAATGCCATAACCTGCAGATACTGTCATTTTAGACTCCATACCATTAATAGCAGGGTAGTTACCAAACTCATCAAGATTAAAATTAACTCTTATAGGTAACCTATTACCATTAGCTTTTGCATTTTTTATAAGAGAGTTATGATACTGACTTATAAATAATCCTGCAAGTGAATTATATGTTTCTTTTTGGTCAGGTAATATTATAAATATAGCTCTTCTTTTACTACTATCATTTATATCAAAGTCTGTTTTTTTACTCATTTCATATATAAAAGGATTTGAAAAAAGCCTTAATGTAGATAATGCCGAAGTAAAAAAGCTACCCCTTGTTTTTTCAGGTGCAACAAGCGATATACTTGCTTTCATTTTTGCAGGGTGGTTATCAGGTAATTCTTGTATATATTTATTAAGTGGTGTTTTTCCATTTTCATCGGATATACACATTTTTGATAAAAAATTATATACATTAGTTAAGTTTTGATATTCAGGATTATTTTTATTTTCTATAACTACAAGTAATATTGCAAAAGCAAGTATAGATTTTTCTCCATTTTCCCAAATAGGTTCTGTACTACCTTTTTGTACTAGCATATCAACTATATCTTCTACACTATCAATAGCTCTTGTTATATCTCCTTCATTTACATAATCAATAACATTTTGTAAAAAGTTATAACTATTACTTTTTTCAGGTTCTTCAAAATCAAGTGCTATTACCTCATATCCTAGATTTTTCAGAAACTCATTTGTATAACAAAACAACTCGCCTTTAGGGTCTGATAAAATCATATTTTCCCCTGCTAATGCTTGTACACCTATTGTTTGTAACAAAACATTTCGCCCTTTACCACTTCTTGTAGCCCCAAGTATTATTGAGTGGGTGTCATCATCGTTATAATAAATTTTTTCTTTGCTATTAACTTTTTCTAAACCTAAAGATATACCACCTTTTTGAAACTTATATTTTTCAAAAATTTCTTCAGATACTTTCCTGTTGGCAAGTAACAACCTTGTCATTTTGTTATCTTCTAGTATGTTATAAGCAAAAGTTTTATCAAACTTTTCTTTTTCTAAAAACCAACTAGAACCATATTGATATTTATTTTTTATAGGCTTTGGTATGAAAATACCGTCCATTATTTCAATATTTACTTCATCATACTTTAAATATTTTCTCTCACTATCGCTAAGCCAATAACCTATAAAAATAGTTATTAAAATAGTTGAGCATAAAAAAAGCAAAATATTTGAGTTGTTTATAATAATAAACTTACCTAAAAATACTTTGCTAAATGCCATTGTTATTACTGATGATAAAGGTATGCTAAGTGTTAGAGCATAACCTAAAATTTTAAATAGTTTCTTCATCTGTTATCCCTTTACTCTCATTTTCGGTATTTTCTTTTTTATCTAACAACTCTACTTCTTCTACAATAAATTCTGTAAAAGTTTTAGTTTTATTGTTTTCATCTTTCCAAGTCTTATTTTTTAAATAACCTATTATACCTATTTTTTTACCTTTAGTACAATATTTACTTATAAATTCTGCTATTTTGCCAAACGCTACAAAATTAACAAAATCTACATTCGGCTCTTCTTCTTTTTTGTATTTTCTCTCTACGGCTAGAGCAAAATTAAGTATGGCAATAGGCTCTACTCCTTGTGAATACTTAATTTCAGGGTTGGCAGTAAGTCTACCACTAAAGATTGATTTGTTCATTTTTTTAAACTCCTTTTTTTATAATTTTCATTTTCCCACTTGTCTTATGTAATATTTCCATAGCATCAGATGTGTTTTTTACAATAAGCCGATTTTGTGGATTTAATTTTTTTGTTTTTTTGTTAGATTTTTACCATTTTTCATACTGCACCTCCTTTCTCAAGGCTCTATTTCAAAATTGTCTTCTATCTGTATTTCTTCCTGCTTAAAAACTTGCTCATATATATTTTTTACAAAAATTAACATGTCATCTCGTTGTTTTTGGTCCATATTACTGTTTGGTATTAAATCTAGGTCTTTGCTTTTACTATAAATATCCCATTTGTAACCACCTATATTTTCGCCTTGTTCATTTTTAGCTACAAAAATCATATTTCTATCTATATCCTGATAAATATCGTTGTTTTTAAATGCTTTTAAAAGTTTTTCTTTAGGTATATTTGTATTTTTTATTAAAAAGCAATATAGTTCTTCATTGTCGCCTTTCTCTGATAAATTAAATTTTGTACTTGAGAGATATTCTTTAGGTACATATTTAACTGCTTCTGAGTTTAGTTCCAAAGCTTTTTCATAAAATTCTTTATTCTTATATTTTTGTGGTATTTCTTGTATAGCTATCGCTCTTTCTGTTACTGCATCATATAATAAATTTTTATTTTCTTGCAATATTTCATCAGGCACTGCCCTTATAAAACACCCCCAATAATTAACTGCTTTTTTACACATTTCAACATCTTTAAATTTGTCAGGAATTAAGTCTATCATTTCTGTATCTTTCCAGAAACAATATTCCCAAAATTTAACATCTTCTACTAAATCTTTATACCCATTATCCTCTAAATTCTTAATAAATTTATCTTTAGGATAATATTTAATTCCACCCATAAAATAAGCCTCATAACCAATAGGGTCTTTATCAATCTTACACTTATTTATCGCTTCTGTAAATTTTGAATTTTCTATCTTTTTTTCTAATATTTGCTCATCATAGACTTTTATTTTACTAATAGCTCTGTCTATTTCTCTTTGTTCTATTTTATCATTATTAAAATGTAATCCCTGAAATATATATTGTTCTATTATATTTTCTAACTTAAACGAGCTTGTATCAACTTGTTCTTTTTCAAATTCTCCTAAGCAAAATAATAAGCTCCCCTGTTGTTCTTGAAATTTTTCTAATAGAGTTTTTATATCTTTTATGCTATCGTCTTTTATACTATACTTTTTAATTACTAGTAAATCATTATGTCTATTATAACTATAATCTTCTCTATCATAATTTAAAAACAACTTATCTGCTATTTCTTCGGCTTCTTCTTTATCAAAAACAATTTGATTAATAACTTCATCATAATATCCTTTATACATTTTAATTGCATAAAACTCTCTATTTGAAAGTATATTTTCTGAATTATAATCTTTTTTTGTCTTGATATATAAGTTTAATAATTTAATATTAAAATCTTCCCAAAAAATCCCTGAATTTTTAGGTTGCATCCCTAAAACTTTTGTATTATTAAATAAGTTTTCTGCAAATTCTATAACATTTTTACTATCTTCAAATATTTCAAAAAGTTCATCTTTTCTTATAAAATCTAATTGTAGTTCTATCTCTTCTCTAAAATAATCATATGCAAAGTTTCTATCTATAAACTTACCATTTTCATTTATACTAAATGGAAATTTTTCTTCTGCAACTTCAAATACTTTATTTCTATCTTCATATTCCATATTTTGAAGAATATATTTACATTCTTCAAAAGTAATTTCTTTATCTAAGTTATCTAATTTTAAATCATATTTAACATCGTCTTCATATAAACCACTTAAATTTATAGCTTCTTTTAAATTATTTGTCTTTAGCATATAATTTTTATAAGATAAAGATGTTTCTCGCATATCTTTATCTTTATTTTTAAATTCTTTAAGACATACTTCAAATTCACTTTCTAATTCTGTTTTAGCCTTATGTTCATCTTCATAGAAATAAACTTCTCCATCGTTATTATAAATTTTTTCTAATTCATATATATTTTGCATAATAAACACACCTTTCATTAATTTTATTTTATCTTTCATTTTCCCAATCTATTTGAGATTTATTTTGCATTTTTAAAGCTAGCTCTTTTTTAGCTTCTTTGCTTTCTGCTTTGTTTCTAAAACTAGCTTTATTTTTATTTTTGTTTTCTTCTCTAGTCATAAAATTTATAAGGCTAGACATTAACCCTAAAATTTGCTTATTTTCAAACTGTGTTTGATTTTGCTCAAATTCTTCTTTTTTGTATTCAAATTCTTTTTGGTTAAACTCTTTACAAATTTTCAAAATTTGATTACCTGCAAATTTTAAAAGTTCATCTTCTGCTTGCTTTACATTTTTATCAATATATTTTTCATTTTTAGAGCTAAATTCTGTTACATCTTTTATAGATTTTATGTAATTATAGTAGCTAGTTCTAACTTCTAAATTATTAGCTATTATTTTTTTGCTAATTGTATCTAAATGATTTTTTATATCTTGGGGCATAAATTTATAATTTAATCTACCTGTTTTAGGCAACTGTTTTTTTAGAAGATAAATATCGTGTATTATATTTTCAATATAATTATCTTTTAAGTTAATATTAAAAATCTTACTGTCGTTCATATCTTCATCAAAAGATTTTATCTCTTGTAAAATTTTTCTGTAATCTTCATCAGATATATCAAACATATCTTTTAAAGAATTTTCATAATCTTTTTGGCTTTCGTTCTTCAAATTATAAATATCTTGTAGTTCATCTTTAAATATGTAATTGGTTAAAGATTTTCTTATATTAGCAAAATTTTGTTTAGGTATAGAAGTTCTTAATATTTCTTGATTTTTATCCCAAGCCATAAAGTGCATATGTGGGTGTCCTTTTTCCATATGTACAGAACAAACATACTCAAAATCTTCCACTTTTATCCCCATTTGTTTTGCAATTTTGCTAGCATTATTTTTTATCATTTCTTCCCAAGATTTTCTATCATCATAATTTTTCTTTAAGGCATCTTCTTCTTTAAGAGATATTACACACTTATAAAGTGTAGTTTTATTTTTAGATTTTTCTTTTATATGATTTTTGATAATACCAAAATCATTTATTTCTCCAAAAGTGTCATACCCTAAATTTGAAACTTTTCCAAAGCAACAAAAATTTTTCCCATCATTATACATTGCTCCACTTCTTGTACAAATGTACTTAAAATGATTGACATTAAGTTTAGTAGTATTAGCTTTGTTTGGGTGGTTAAATTTAAGTTTGAAAACTACATCTTTCATTTATCCACCTTATAATCTTTACTTGTTACATAAACATAACCTTTTTTCTTATTTTCTACTAAAGCTTCTTCTAAATTTCGTCTGTGTTCAGGTGGCACAAATCTATATAAAACATCTGCCAAAGCAAAATGACTACTAGCACTCATTACTGCTCCTTTTGACGATATAGCAATAAGTCTATTCATATATGGATTTAATGTAGCTTCTAATTCTTCATTAATCATTTGCCTTAAAAAGCTAATTTCATCTTTATATGAATTTATAGAAAGTCCTTTGTCGATAAATTCACGAATTGCCATTGAAACATTGCCATTATGATGTTTATTTGCATATTTTTCTAATTGTTCTTTTTTATGTTTTGGAATTTTAAACGGAATATACTCCAATTGCTCTTTCATAATAAACCACTCCTTTTAGGTATGCATATTTCAGTGTTACAAAAATGTTACTCTAATATTTAAAGTAACACCGTTGTAGGCTAGCCTACAAGCTGTTTTCAAGGTGTGTGGTAACACACCTTATCCTGCCTTACCACCTAAAAGGTGGGCAAGGTGGGCAAAGCCCATAGCTTTTAAGCCAAAAAATAAAAAATTTAACTAAGTCTCAAGGCTTGTTTCTTCCTGTATTTCTAGTGATTTATATACTTGACTATATATTTTTTTAGCAAAGCCTGATATATCATCTTGTTGTTTTTGGCTCATATTACTGTTAGGTATTAGAATTAAGTTTTCACTTTTGCTATAAATATCCCATTTGTATCCACCTATATTTTCGCCTTGTTCATTTTTAGCTACAAAAATCATATTTCTATCAATATCCTGATAAATATCGTTGTTTTTAAATGCTTTTAAAAGTTTTTCTTTAGGTATATTTGTATTTTTTCTCAAAAAACAATATAACTCTTCATTATCGCCTTGTTCACTTAATTGAAATTTATCCTGAAAAAAATTTTGTTTTAAAAAACTTTTATAACAATCTTCTTCCCATTCTTCAACTTTAATTTCTATTCCATATTTGTCTGCCTTATTTTTAATAGCTTTATAAATTTCACTATTTTCGTCTTTAAAATTGTTTTGAAAATCTTTATCCGTTGAGAATAGCACTATATTTTTTACTTTTTTATTGCTATTAATAAGTTTATCTATGTTTTCTAAATTTTCTACTCCAGACACATAGGCAGTATTTACTGTTTTCATTAAGTATATAGGCGACACTATATCATCAAAAACCATTATACAATCACTTTCTTCTGATATGGATTTAAAATAAATAGGCTCTTCTTTACTATTTTGTAACGGCTTAAGTGTAAAATCTTTGTTATAAATATCCCACTTATAACCACCAACATTTTCGCCTTTTTCATCTTTACAAACTAAAATAGCTTTGTTATCTTCGCTTTCAAAAATCAGTTCATTTTTAAATATACTTTCTATATTTTCAATATTTTGTTTTTCTTCAAAATCATCTAGCATATTTTTTAAATACTGTTTTAAATTGCTATTTTCTAGTTTTTTAGGCAATACAAATGGACTATTTAAACATTTTAAATAGCCTGATATTTTAATATTATTATTTAGTTCTTTATCTTTTAAATAGTCTTGCCAAGTTTGATTTAAGTCTTTAGATTTTACTTGTATAATGTTTATTTTATAATTATCTTTATATTGATTATAAAATTTTTGGGCATTTTCTTGCCCTGCTTCATCGTTATCTAAAAACAGATTTATTTCTTTTATATGGTTATTATCTTTTAAAAAGTTATCCATAGCTTTAAATGATAAACACCCTAAAGACACTCTATTTATATCTTTCCAATCTTTACCTAGATGTTTAGATATGGTTGCGTGTGTCATTAAGTCGATAGCACTTTCAAATACACAAACTTTATCACAATTATTTTGTGAATTTATCCTAAAGCCAAAGTTTTTATCGCTATTTTCACAATCTCCTTTGTAGGTGCTTTCAGTTAATGTACTTCGTTGCATTGCATATTTAACATTGTTTTCATTGTCTTTACCTAAAAATACAACATTGTGTTTATCTTTACTTTCATAAATATTCCCACTTTTTATTAAGCTATTTACTATTTCAAAATCTAATTTTCTGCTTTTAGTAAGATATGCAATAGCTCTTTTATTATCTTCATTTTTTTCTGGCAAAATTAATTCGCCCTTTTCTTCTATTTTAGGTGTATACTTCGGTCTATTTGTTATAGTAGGTGAAACTTGTTCGCCACTTAAAATTTTAACTGCATCTACAAAACTTTTACCCTCATAATATTGTAAAAATTGAATTGTAGAGCCACCAACATTACGGCTATTCCAAAAGAAATTATTTTTTAATGGATTAATTCGCATACTATCGTGTTCTTCAAGGGTGTATTCATTAGCCCCAACCTTTTTTATGTTATATCCATTAGAAATTAAATAATCAAGTATATTAGTTTCACTTGCTTTTTTATACTGTTCTTGAGTAAAACCTGCCATAGCTAGCACTCCTTGTTATTTTCTTCATAAAATCTTACACACTCTAATACATAATCTTTTGCTTCTTTATCTGTTGTAAAAGTTTTATTGCTTATTTCTCTAATATCTTTAAAATTTAGCTTAAAAGTTCGTGGTATCTTTTTCTTTTCTACACTTTCAATTATTAAAGCTAGCGTTTCTTCTGTTATTTCAACTTTTGTAGCTTTTTCTCTAATCTTTTTACAAATATCCATACTTAAAGAAGATTTATTTTGTATAAAGAAATAATCAAACACTATATTTTGTACATTTTCTTTAAGATAAGATAATTCTACTGCCATAACTAAACTTAATTCTTTTTCATCTACTTTATTAAGTAAATCTGTAATAAGATAATTTAACCTTAAATACCTAAATATTGTCATTCTATTTTCGTTTGTAACATCGTGATACAAATCTTTCTGTTCGGCTATTTCTCCTGTGTTGACGGCATTTTCAAACACAAAATTTTCACTTCTTTTAGCTTGTTTTTGCTCTAATACTTGTTTCCAAATTTTATAGGCTTTTGCTCTTTCACTAGGTAAAATATCTTTTCGTTGGACTAAATTTGTATCCACTAATATAAGCCTTGCATCTTCAAGGCTTATATTTTCTTTTATTTTATACATTGTTTTATCTAGCTTTTCATAACCAATCATTTTAAGGGCTTCTATACGGTTATGTCCACTTAAAATAACGTAACTATTTTCTTTCTTCCATAAAATTATTGGATTTAATAAACCTTCATCTTTTATAGATTCTGCTAGTTCTTTTATTTCTTCTTTGCCACATAATTTAAAAGGGTTTTCTTCAAAACTTTGTAACATACTTATATAAATTTCACTTTCTTCTTTAAAAACATCTTTACTAGTTAATTTGTTGTTTTCTATATTTTTATTTTGTAAATCTCCAAAGATTTCCTTTTTTATATCACTAATTGTACTCATAATATTAACTCCTAATTATTTTACTTTGATTTTCTCTTATTTTCTCATAAAATGTCTTAAACTCTCTTATAGTTTCTTACATTCTCTTACATTCTCGTATTTTAAATTATAGCTCTATTTCATCATCTAAAATTTTATTTTCTAAAATTTTTTCTTCTTTTATATTATCATCTTCAAATTGAACACAAGTTTTATTTTCATTTTCAAACTCTTTTTCAAGTTCTATTTTCTCCTTTAACAGATTTTCTAAAGTTTCTTTGTGTTCAAATGGTGTGTTATAAAATTTTTCTACTTGCTCTTTTTGTTCTTGCAAATCTTTTATATTTTTATCTGCTATTTCTATCCTTTTATCTATTGATAAAATACACTCGTCAAGTAAATCTATATTTGCTTTTTTATAACCATTATTTAAAGTCAATCTGTGGCTAGCATTATGTTTTAGTTTTATATCTGCACTTAACTGTGTACTATTACTATAAATTTTAAAACCTTTATACTCGCCAATTAAATCTCCAAAGCCTGATGCATTAGCTACTTGTATTAAAAATGCACCTGCTTTTTCTTTATCTGTATATTTGTTATCTTTTATAGTTATTTCAAAATTTTCATCACTAGATAAATCTCCTAAAGTTTTTATATATTCATCATCTAGCTTTAATCTTTCTATTCTGTTGTTAAACCTTTCAAGTTCTTTTGGATAAATCTCATTTAAAAAGTTTTCACTTGAATATTGCTTTTTCCTATAAGCCGTTTCTAAAACTCTAATCTTTTCTATTTCAGTGTCTATTTCCATTTTTCTTTTAATTTTAGGGTTACCTGTTGCTAGTGCTTTAATCTCTGCATAATCAAGAGTTACATCGTCTATGTCTTTAACTTCTCGCCCTGTTATAGCACCAACTTTCGCCTGTGTTATAAACCTTTGTTTTTGCTCTAAAATCTGCCAACTATAAGCATCAAAGCTACCTTTTGTAATACATCTAAAAATTTTTACTTCTTCATTTTCGTTGCCTTGCCTTAATATCCTACCTTCTCGTTGCTCAAGGTCAGAAGGTCGCCAAGGTGTATCCAAATGATAAAGAGCTACTAGCTTATTTTGAAAGTTTGTACCTGCACCCATTTTTGTAGTGCTACCTAAAATAACTCTTATATCTCCTGTACGCACTTTTTCAAACATATCTTCCCTTTGTTTTGAATTTTTAGCAGTGTGTACAAAGGCTATTTCATCTTCTTTTATTCCTTTTTGAATTAGCTTGTTTTTAATATCATCATACACATTAAATTCATCATCTTTAGGTGTAGACAAGTCAGAAAATATAACTTGTGTAGATTTATTTTCCATTGTCTGATTATAAATTTCTACAACTTTATTAACAACAAGGTTTACTTTACTATTTTCATAATCAGGATTATTTTCATTAATGTGTCTTATATCAAGCCCTGCATATCTTCCTTCGTTTACGATTTTTAGCATATTGTCATCTTTAGGGTTTACACTACCATTTTTGCACTTTTCTGCTCTTTCTCCAAAGCTTTTCATTTCTTTTGCTAGTTCTTCGCTTGTTTCTGCTTCAAGCACTTCATTTGTATATTTAGGTATAGGCAAGTTTATCATATCGTTGCTAACAACATCTGCTACACTATTATAAAGTTTCATAAGTTCAGGTATATTTCTAAAATTTGCAAACCTTGTTTTTAGTTGAAAGCCATTACCTGTGGGCGATACTTCTAGTTTTGTCTGCGTACTTGCAAAGATTTTTTGCCAACTATCAAAGTTATAAATGCCTTGTTCTCTTAATGTATTCTGCATTAAATATCTTTGCATTGTGTACATCTCTGCCATTGTATTTGATATAGGGGTACCTGTTGCAAATGTTACTTTGCCACCTATTTCTTCTAAATATTCTATTTTCATTTTTAAGTTAGTAGCTCTCTGTGATGCCGTTTGATTTATACCTGCAATATTTCTAAGTTTAGTTACAAAATATAAATTTTTATATAAATGTGCCTCATCTAAATATAAGGCGTCAACTCCCAACTGTTCAAAATCAAGTATGCTTTCTTCCTTGCTATCCATTAATTTTTTTAGACTTTTCTCTAGTGCTTTTTTCGTTCTTTCAAGTGATTTTATAGAAATTCTGTCTTCATAGCTATTTAAATCTGATATTTCTTCTACTATTTGCTCTATTTCAGTTTGCAAATATTCAATTTGTCTTCCTTTAGATATTTTAAGTAAATCAAATTGGGACTGCCCCATAATTACTGCGTCATACTCATTTTGAGCAATTTTAGATAAAAATCTTTTTCTATTTTTGGTTTCAAAGCTTTTTTCATCTGCATACAAAATGTTAGCATTTGGATACAAAAGATAAAAATCATTTTTAAACTGTCCCATTATGTTATTTGGCACTACTAAAAGTGGCTTGTTTGCTCTGCCTAGTCTTTTGTTTTCCATTGCCGACACTATCATTATAAAAGTTTTGCCTGCCCCTACCTGATGGTCAAGTAGTAAGTTGTTAGGGTTAAAAATGCTCCTTGCTACTGCTCTTTTTTGGTGTGGGCGAAGTTTTATATCTGGGGACAAGTTAGGCAAAGTTAATTCTAAATCAAAGTTTGCGTTTATAGAATTATTAAATCTTTCGTTGTATTCTTTCATTATTCTATCTCTAATTTCTTTATTTTGATGAATAAATTCTTCAAATTCTCGTTCTATAAGCATTTTTTTCTCTGTTGCTTTTATAGTTTCTTCTTTGTTTTGAACATACCTTTTTCTGCCCTCACTATCTTCAACTTCATCTTTAACAACAATTTCTGTATTATTAAGTATTTTTTCAAATATATATAATGCCCCTATACGATTTGTACCATATTCTTGTGTGGCTAAATAGTTATGTACTGTTTTGTTATATATTTTCCATTCAGAAGTTTTTTCGTTGTATCTAATATCAGGCTCTGAATATAAATTTAATATTTTTTTAGCAAAAGCTTTCATATCTTCAGGTTTATATAAGTCTGAACCTATATCTATTTTTATATCAGAAAAATCTACATCTTTAGGTATAACTTCTTTTAGCTTTTCAATATTTCTTTGAAAGTATGGACTTTCATCTTTTAGCTCTTCTACTATTTTTAGCTTGTTTTTAACATTACCATTTAAGTAAATAGATTTTACTTCCCAACCTTTTGTAATATCTTCTTTGCTATAATTTAAAGGATTTAAGTAGATAAAATCTCCTTGTACAAGTTCGTCTATTATTTCATTAATCTGCTTATCATATAACTTCTGCATATACTCAAAATTTATATTACCATACTTATTAAGAGATAATACAAGTGCATCTTTTACATTGTCTACACTTTCTATCTCAATATTTGGAGCAATAGTCTTTTGGAAGAAAAATTTTGTTTTTTCATATTTTCCATCAACTGATTTTTCTAATGAAGTTAAAAAATGTATGTCGTCATCTTCCTTAAAAGCCGATATATTGATTCTGCTATTTATATAACCATATTTTGATACAAACTCATCATATATACGATTAAATTCTTTTAGCTTTTTGTTAAATAATTCATCAAAAGTTTCTATATCATAAGTGTAAGTATCTAACTGTACATCTATTATCTCTTTTGCTAAATCTCTAATTTTTATCATACCGATAACTCTATCTTTGTTCTTTACATTAACTTGTTCAATGTGATTGTTTGAATATTTGTAAAATATTTTATCGGTATAATAAGCATATCTATAAATTCTATAATTATGTTGATGAAGCAGATAATCTATGTCTTTATCATTTTGTCCATTATCTTCATTAATAATATCATCATTTGTAAGCAACAACTCGTTATTTACAATATTTTTAGGTAAGTTTTCTACTGCCTGTTTTAAATCTTCTACTAAATTTTCACTTGTAGAATTTACTGTTAAATCATATCCACCATACCTATTTGTTTTATAATCAAGCTCTCCTAAAATCATTTCAGGGTGTGTTGCAAAATAGTTGTTTATACGATTTTCATACTTAACTTCAGTTGTGTTTACCCATTCAGGTACTTCTTCTCGCTCTTTTTCAAGCTTTTGAAAAAACAAAATATCAGATACAACTTCTGTGTTTGCAAGTTTTTTAAATGTAGTATTAGGTAGCCTTATAGCTCCTACAAGCTCTGCTTTTTTTGCAATTTCTCGCCTAAAGCTATCGTCCTTTTTATCAAGTGTACCTTTACTTGTAATTACTGCTACTATTCCATTTGGTTTAGTAAGTTCAATACTTTTATTTATAAAATAATCGTGTATTAAATAGTTGTTTTTGTTGTACTCTTTGTCATAAATTCTATAATCTCCAAAAGGTACATTACCAACAACTAAATCAAAGCTATTTTTATTGAAATATTCATTTTCAAAACCATTTATTTTTATCCTTGCATTTGGATATAACTGTTTTGCAATTCTACCTGTAAGGCTATCTAGCTCAACACCTGTAACATTGCTATTTATTAAGTTTTCTGGCAGATTTCCTATAAAGTTACCTGTTCCACAAGAAGGCTCAAGTATTTTTATGTTGTTGTTATATCCAAAGCCATTTATTGCTCTATAAATTTCATCTATAACTTCATTTGGTGTATAGTGTGCGTTAAGTGTTGAAGCCCTCGCCATTTCGTACTCTTTATCCGTTAAAATTTCTTTAAGTTCAATAGCCTTTTCTCGTATAAATGGACTTTCTATTTTTTCAGGATTTTCAAAAACTTGAGGCAAACCACCAAAACCAACATAGTTAGCTAATATTTCTTTTTCTTCTGCTCTCGCTACTCGTTTTTCACTTTCTATTTTTATAAGCATTTTTATTGCATCTATGTTAGCTTGTATTTTTTCATTTGTAGTCGTTGGATATGGTGCTTTTTTACTATGTATATTAAAATTTAAAGACAAAAAAGAAGAAGTCTTATTTTTATCTTCTTCTAAATTTAAACTTTTATTTTGTAAAACTTCAAATTTATCTATTTTAGGGTCTATTGCTAAAGTGCTACCATTTTCCCAACTTATATGTATTTGCCCTACACTATCTATCTTTTTAATAGTACCTTTTAAGCCATAAGGCAAATTTTCCCCTATCATTTCATCAAGTACTATTGTATTGCCAATATTATATTTTATTGGTATTTCTTCATTATTATTTTCTGTTTCGCTAGAATTTGTATTTTCAATTTTTATTTCCACTATATTGTTTTCATCTTTTGCCAAATCGTCTATAGTAACTTGACTTGGCTTATTTTCATTATTTTGAGTATTAAAAAAAGGAACATCTGGCTTTTGCTCCTTTTCTTCTTTTTGTTTTATTAAATTTCTTTCATATAATTTTATACTATTTTCAATTTCTAATAAATCATTACTTATACTTGAGCATAATTCATTAAAAAATATATCTACATCTTGTATTTTTATTTTAGGTAAAGTTTTTTCTACTATATCAGTATAATCTTTAGCTTCTAAACCTAATCTTATATTTTTTGCAATTAAATTCATATAGAAAATTAAATCTTTAAGATTTTTATCTTCTATATTTTCAAGAGAATATTTTTGTTTAAACTTATCTTTACTAAAATTCAAATCTACTATATCTTTATGTTTATCTTCAATATATTGCCATAAATTTATTTTTTGTTGGTAAGTAGAAGATACATCAAAAACATATCTTAATTTACTAAAGGTACTGTCATCAAAAAGCCCTATACCTTTTTCACCCTTTTTAACTTGATATTTTATCATTTTCCAAGTATCATAAGGTGCTACTGCAGTAGCATTTTCTTTTTGAACATATATACATAAGCTATCTTGAAAATCATATTTATAAAATTTAGAATAAAATTTTATAAATTGTATAAATTCTTCTTTATTTGAAAGTATTTCTTTTAATTTTTTACTAAAACTAACTTTTATCTCTTCATATTTAGACATTTATATCAACCTTTCTTTTGATATATTATTTCATACTAATATAATAACACATAAATATAACATAAAACTCGCATAAAACTCGCATAAAACTCGCATAAAACTCGCATAAAACTCGCATAAAACTCG
>NZ_CAUWHO010000023.1:0-31193 GCF_963558545.1 uncultured Tyzzerella sp.
GTCGCATACTAAAACAACTTTACAGCATTTCTTATATTTTAATATAAAAAAAGACTTATTTTTTTGTAAATATATAACAGAAAATACGAATTATTGTAAATGTTTATTAATAGTTGTAAAAAATTATTTATTTATAGGGATAAAAATTTCTTGACTATTTACAAAATTTTCCATAAAATGTAATTAGTATGTGATAATATTTTCATAAATTAACAAAACTTATAATTATATGTCTAAGGAGAGTTTTTTATGAAAAAAAGTAATAGTATTAGCTTACCAAAAAACATAAAGCAAATGGGGAATATTGATGATGAGTTAAAAATTTATATGGAGGACTATGTTTTTACATATTTACAGCAGTATTCAAAGCATTCTAATAGAGAAGAGAGAATAGCTGTTTTAATAGGAGATTCCTATACTATTGATGGTAATGATGTGTTATTTATTAATGGCGCTGTTAAGGGGGAGCACACTATAATTGAAGATGGAATGGTAAAACTTACTAAAAAATCTTTTGATTATATAAACGAACAAATAAATACATATTTTAAAGATTATAGTATTGTAGGTTGGTTTTATTCTCAACCTGGGTTTTCTGACTATATAAACGAAGGCTATATAAATTATCACAAAGAAAATTTTGATAAGAAAAATCAAGTATTTTTTTTAAGTGACCCAATAGAAAATATAGGAGGTTTCTATACACTATATAACAATGATTTTAAATCTATTAACGGTTTTATCATTTATTATGAAAAGAATGAAGCAATGAGTGAATATATGCTAAATAATAAAACATCTAACACTAATCGCGATAAAGAAGACATCTTTAAATCTAAAGATGAAAGGCTTATAAATATGAGTAGGAAAAAAAATACTACTAATAAAAATACTAATTCATTAAATGAATATAGAAAAATGACTAGCATATTTAGTTCTTTAAGCGCTGTTTTATTCCTTGTTTGCTTTATAATGGGAGCTGGTCTTATACAAAGCGATGATAAAATAGCAGAGCTTGAAAAAAGGCTTGCTAAATTAGATGACAGCTATAGATATATCTTAAGCCAAATAAAAGATGATAATGTTCAAAGTGTTTTTGCACAAAACAATTATAAAACTGAAGAACCCTCATCAGAACAAACATCTTTTTTATCTACATCTAATACTACACATACAACAACAGAAATAACAACTTCTACTACCGAAGTTTCTAGTGTTACTACTACCGAAAAAGACCCAGAAACAACTAGTAAAGATATTTCTAAAGACAATAAAAACTTTAAAAAATACCAAGTAAAAGAAGGTGATAGCTTAGAGCTAATCAGCAAAAAGTTTTATGGAAATAGAGATAAAATAGAGGAAATAATGAATATAAATGGATTAGATAATCCAGATACAATATATGTTGGTAAAACATTATTACTTCCTTAACTACTGAATTTAATATCTAATTTATTTAAGATTTTGGGGGGATAAATAATGTATTCTAAAAATACATTAAACGAAGATATAACAATGGCTCTAGCACACGAGGTAAAAAGCCCTCTATCGCTTATAAAAGCAAATATAGAGCTTCTAGAGCTTGAAAATGTGCTAGATAATCATAAAAAAAACGTTAAAATAATTAAAAATGAAATTAATAAAATATCTGAAATTGTATCAGATTTTATGTTATTTTGCAATCAAAATTATAAAAAAGATTTGACAAAAATAAATTTATTAGATTTAGTTAAAGATTACATAGAAAAATTTAATGTGTATATGAATATTACATTTAGCCTAAATTGCTTTGAAGATGAAAAAGATATAACTATACTATCTGAATATTATAAAATATCAGTTATACTCTCAAATATATATAAAAATTGTGTAGAGTCAATATCTGATAAACAAGGGTTTATACAAACTAATATTTACATAAAAAACAATTACATCATTATAGATGTTATAGATAATGGTAAGGGGTTAGATGAGGAAATATCTAAGAAAATATATGAGCCATTTTTTACAAATAAAAGTAGCGGTAGTGGGCTTGGTATACCTATTTGTATTAACGCTATGAAAAGTATTAATGGAAAATTTGAAATATTTAATAATAAAAAATATGGCTGTACGACTAGAATTAAATTTAAAAAATAAATTTTTATATTACCAAAATTTTTATTATAATTTGCAAATTATATATAAATAATTTATAATTACAATAATTTAATTACAATAATAAAAATGAGGTTTAAATATGAAAAATATAGAAATAGAAAAAAAATTTTTAGTAAAGTATATCCCAAATTTAAAAGATTGTAAATCATCATATATAAAGCAAGGCTACATATCTACAAACCCTGTTTTAAGAATTAGACAAAAAGATGAAAAATACATATTTACTTTTAAAGGTAAAGGTGACATATTAAGAAAAGAAATAGAAATAGATTTATCAAAAGAAGAATTTGATAATTTATGGTTAAAAATAGAAGGTGAACCTATTATAAAGACTAGATACTTTATCCCATTAAAAGAGGGACTAATAGCAGAGCTAGATATTTATGATGGTAACCTAAAAGGTTTTAAAAATGTAGAAGTAGAGTTTGATAGCATTGAAGAGGCTAATAGTTTTGTACCACCAGACTGGTTTGGTGAGGATATTACAAAAAATATTAAGTATACCAATGCTTATCTCTCCAAAATATCAAACTCTAATATTAAATAGTTTATATTTATTTTAGGAGGTATCATTTTGAATCAAGATAAAATACGTGTTTTATTAGTAGACGATAACAAGGACTTTTGTGACATATTAAAAAACTATTTAGACAAACAGTCTAATATAGAAGTTGTAGATATTGCTTTTGATGGATTAGAAGCCTATAATAAAATATTAGCCTTAAACCCTGATGTTGTTTTATTAGATGAGGTTATGCCACATCTTGATGGTATAGGTGTTTTAGAAAAGCTACAAAATGTTAAAGATGTTAAGAGTATGTGTATTATGCTAACAGCCGTAACGCAAGAGCAAGTTACACAAAAGGCTTTCTCCTTAGGAGCAAAATATTATATAGCTAAACCATTTGATATGGAACTTTTAGTATCTCGTATAAAACAATTAAAAGAGCATACTGTATCTAGTACCAATACTAATAAAACAGTAACAAATTATACAGAATTGGATTTGGAAACACGCGTTACAAACATACTACACGAAATAGGTGTTCCTGCCCACATTAGAGGGTATCATTATATGAGAGAAGCTATAATAATGGCTATTGGAGATATAGATGTTTTAAATTATATAACAAAAGAGCTATATCCATCTATAGCTAAAAAATGTAACACTACACCTAGTAGAGTAGAAAGAGCTATAAGACACGCTATAGAAGTAGCTTGGAGCAGAGGAAGAATAGATGCAATAGATAACCTTTTTGGCTATACTATAAATAATCATAAAGGCAAACCTACAAATAGTGAATTTATAGCACTTATAGCAGATAGATTAAGGCTAGAGCTTAAAGCTAGCTAATAATATAGTATCTTAATTATAATAATAAAAGGCAGTATATACTGCCTTTTATTATTATATAAAATATAATCTTATACTTTATATTAAGACAACTTTTAATAACAATACGCTTCTTTATCTTAGATTGTATAAAAAGCTATAGCTCAAGGGACTTTAGCCCTTATACGCAAAAAATATGACTTTTACCCTATAATATCTCAAAAAATAAACTTGTTATTTTTTGAAAAGGTTGTAGACTTTTTCTACAATCTCATATCTTTTTTATTATCTCTATATTTTTTTAACATTTCTTCTTTTGATACCTTTAATATATTTACTTTGCTTTTACTATTTAAAGAAATATTATTGTTTATTAAATTTTTATTTTTTTCTTCTTGCAATCTTATTTTTAAGTCTATATCTGTTGCTTGTTGTATTTTATCTTTTATCTGTATTAAGTCTTCTTTAAATATACTTTTATTTTTGTTAAGCCCACCTTTAAAGCTCTCAAATATACTTAAAAACATATCATCTATATTAATAAGCTCGTTTATTAAATCCTGCTTTTCATCTAAAGACATTTTAATAAAACAATCTACCTCTTTATCTTCCTTAAAAACAACATTTTGACTTTTGGTAATACTTAAAATGATATTTAATATTTCTATTTTTCTATCTAAAAGATAATTTAAATTATTTATTTTATTGTATATTTCTTCTAATTCTTTCAAAAAAACACCTCTTAAAAATAATATATTGTTATTTTATCACATAAATTTGCCCTTTACAAATCTATTTTTAAAAGGTATAATAAAATTAATAATATAATGATAAATGCTTTGATAAGGACAGTAAGTATATATTCTTAGTTTAGCGAGCTAGAGATGGTGCAAGCCTAGCCAATAGATTTATACCGAAAATCACCTTTTAGCAGTAACACCGAACAGTTATATTTTATATAAATAAAACTTAGTAGGCTTTAACGTATCCCCTACGTTACAGGGTTTGAGTGGGTAGCTTTTGCTACCAAATCAGGTGGTACCGCGTTTATTACGTCCTGTCTTTTTGGCAGGGCTTTTTTATATTATTATTAATATTAATAATAACCTTAATGATAAATATAAATTTTAGGAGGTAATGTATGTACGATAAGGTTTTAACAAATTTAGACTTTGTTGAAAGAGAAAAAGAAATTTTAAGCTTTTGGAAAGAAAATAAAATTTTTGAAAAAAGTATAGAAAGCAGAAAAGATGGCGAAGTTTTCACATTTTTTGATGGTCCTCCAACAGCTAATGGGTTGCCTCATATTGGGCATATTTTAACAAGAACTGTTAAAGACATTATCCCACGCTACAAAACTATGAAAGGATACAAAGTTCTTAGAAAAGCTGGCTGGGACACACACGGATTACCTGTTGAGCTTGAAATAGAAAAAAACTTAGGCATTAGTGGTAAACCACAAATAGAAAAATATGGTGTAGAGCCTTTTATAAAAAAATGTAAAGAAAGCGTTTTCACATACGAAAGCCTTTGGAGAAAAATGAGCGATAGAGTTGGCTTTTGGGCAGATATGGATAACCCTTATGTTACTTATCACAATTCCTACATCGAATCTGTTTGGTGGGCTTTAAAGCAAATATGGGATAAAGGCTTATTATACAAAGGACATAAAATAGTGCCTTATTGTCCACGTTGTGGTACATCTTTATCTAGCCACGAGGTTGCTCAAGGCTATAAAGATGTAAAAGATAAATCTGCCTATGCTAAATTTTTAGTAAAAGGCACAACAAATGAATTTTTAGTAGCTTGGACTACTACACCTTGGACACTTCCTTCTAACATTGCTCTTACTGTTAATGCAGACGAAGACTATGTAAAAGTAGCTTTAAATGACGAAAAATATATTTTAGCAGAAGCCTTAGTATCTAAAGTTTTTGGAGAAGAAGAAAAACCAGAAATTTTACAAAAATGTAAAGGTAGTGAGCTTAAAGGCCTACAATATGAACCACTTTTTGACTATGCTAAAGATATAGTAAAAGACCAAAAAGCATATTATGTTGTATGCGATTCTTATGTTACTCTTACAGATGGTACTGGTATAGTACACTGTGCACCTGCCTTTGGTGAAGATGATGCTCGTGTAGGTAAAGACAATAATCTTCCTTTTGTACAGCTTGTTAATGAAGAAGGTAAATTTTTACCAGAAGTTACAGACTGGGCTGGTGTGTTTGTTAAAGATGCAGATGAAGATATTATAAAAAAATTAAAACAAGAAAATAAACTTTTAAAAGCAGAAAACTATGAGCATAGCTATCCATTTTGTTGGAGATGCGACACACCTTTACTATACTATGCTAGAGATACTTGGTTTATAGCTATGACAAAAGTACGCGATATGCTTGTTAAAAATAACAATACAGTAAACTGGATGCCAGATAATATTAAACACGGGCGTTTTGGTAATTTCTTAGAAAACGTTATAGACTGGGGCTTATCTAGAGAACGTTACTGGGGTACTCCTCTTCCTATATGGGAATGTAGCTGTGGCCATAAAGAAGCAGTTGGTAGCATAGAGCAATTAAAATCTATGTCATCAGATTGTCCAGATGATATAGAGCTTCACAAACCTTATATAGACAATGTCCATTTAAATTGCCCTAAATGTAATGGCACTATGAAACGTGTAACAGAAGTTATAGACTGTTGGTTTGACTCTGGTTGTATGCCTTTTGCACAATGGCATTACCCATTTGAAAATGAAGAAATATTTAAACAAAACTTCCCAGCAGACTTTATATCAGAGGCAGTAGACCAAACTAGAGGTTGGTTCTACACACTTATGGCTATATCCACTGTTTTGTTTGACAAAGCTCCTTATAAAAACGTTATAGTTTTAGGCCACGTTCAAGATAAAGACGGTAAAAAAATGAGTAAATCTAAAGGAAATGCAATAGAGCCTTGGGAAATTTTAGAAAAACAAGGTGCAGATGCTGTTAGATGGTATTTCTATATAAATAGCTCCCCTTGGTTACCTAACAGATTTTACGAAGAGGCCGTAAACGAAGGCCAACGTAAATTTATGGGTACATTATGGAACACTTACGCTTTCTTTGTTTTATACGCTAATATAGATAATTTTGACCCTAACAATTATACATTAGAGTATGATAAGCTTTCTCATATGGATAAATGGATTTTATCTAAGCTTAATTCTTTAATAAAATTTATAGATGAAGGACTAGAAAACTATAAACTTACAGAAACATCAAGAGCTATGTCAGAGTTTGTAGATGAGCTTAGCAACTGGTATATAAGACGCTCTAGGGAGCGTTTCTGGGGTAAAGATATGCCTCAAGATAAAATTAATGCTTATATGACTTTATATACAGTTTTGGTTACACTTACAAAGCTTTCTGCTCCATTTACACCATTTATAGCAGAAAGTATATACCAAAACCTTGTTTGCAAAGTATCTAAAGATGCACCAGAAAGTGTTCATCTTTGCAATTTCCCAACATATGATGAAAAACTTATTGATAAAAAGTTAGAAGAAAATATGGACACAGTTTTATCAATAGTTGTAGCAGGGCGTGCTGGTAGAAATACTGCTAATATTAAAAATAGACAACCAATAGGAAATATGTTTGTTAAATCTAATGTAGATTTAGACAATATGTTTATAGATATTATTAAAGAAGAGCTTAATATAAAAAATGTAGAATTTAAAGACGATGTATCTGCATTTACAAGCTATAGCTTTAAACCACAGCTTAGAACTCTTGGCAAAAAATACGGCAAGCTTATACCTTCTATTAGTAACTACTTAAAAGAAAATGACGGTATTAAGCTTATGAGCGAGCTTAAAGAAAATGGAGCTATTAAATTTACAATAGATAACCAAAACATTGAGCTTAGCGAAGATGATGTTTTAATAGAAACAGCTCAAATGGAAGGATATGTAGCAGAAAGCGATAAAAATATTACTATCGTTTTAGATACAAATCTTACTCCAGAGCTTTTAGAAGAAGGGTTTGTTAGAGAAATAATAAGTAAAGTTCAAACAATGAGAAAAGAAATAGAGTTTGAAGTGTTAGATAAAATTACTGTTTATTATTCTAACAATGAAACTATCCATAACATTATATGTAAAAACATTGAACAAATAAAAGAAGATGTTTTGGCAACAGATATTATAAATGGCTCTAGCGATGGCTATTCTAAAGAATGGAACATTAACGGAGAAAAAGTTACTTTAACAGTTGTAAAAAATTAAATATAAAAATTAAATATAAAAAGTAGGTTTCCCCTACTTTTTATATTTTAACTAAATATGGAGATTATAACTATGTTTAAATCTATTTGTAAAAAATTATTTAGCAAAGAAATAATATTATATTTAGTGTTTGGTGTGCTAACAACTTTAGTAGACACTGTTGTATTTTATATATCTAATTATACACTAAATATACACTATGTTATATCCACTTGCTTAGCTTGGATTTTTGCCGTTTTATTTGCATATGTTACTAACAAACTTTTTGTTTTTTCTGCCATAAAAAATAAACAAAATATATTTAAAGAAATGTTTTATTTCTTTTCTCTTAGGCTAGTATCCTTATTATTATCTATTATTTTTATGGTTTTAATGGTAAATGTATTTAGCATAAACGAGCTTTTATCAAAAATATTAGTAAACTTTTTAGTAGTTATATCTAACTACTTTTTTAGCAAAATTTTTATTTTTAAATCATAATTTTTTATTTAAAAATTATCAATATATGGTATAATATATAAGATTTAATATAAAACATTTAATGTGAGGTAATCATATGATAAAAAAATTTATAGATAATAATTATTATATCTTTTTAGCTGTGGCTATATCATCTGTTATTATGCTTATAACTTATGCCTTTTGTGGATTTTATCCTTTTGGAGAAAATAGCATACTAAAAGTAGATTTATACCACCAATATGCACCCTTTCACGAGGAGCTAAGGCAAAAACTACTAACAGGAGATAGCCTTTTTTATTCTTGGCAAGGTGGGCTTGGTAAAGAATTTTTAAGCCAAATAGCTTATTATACAGCTAGTCCTATTAGCATTTTTATATTATTTTTCCCTAGCAAATATATATCAGAAGCTATTTTATTTTTTGTATTTGTAAAAATTATTTTATGCTCATATTGTTTTGCATATTATTTAAAAAATTCTTTTAATAAAAATACTATTATTGTATCTATATTTGCAATAATGTATGCTTTTATGGCATTTATCACTAGCTTTTATTGGAACATAATGTGGCTAGATTCTATATATCTATTTCCTATTGTAGCTCTTGGTATAGATAGGCTTGTAAAAAATGGTATTTATAAAACTTATCTTATTAGCCTTATATTTTGTATTATTGTAAACTTTTATATAGCCTTTTTAGTTTGTATATTTGCAACATTATATTTTTTAATAAAAGTTTTTTCAGAGTATAACGTAAAATCAGAATTTAAATCTATACTAGATAGAATTATTAAATTTGGTATTTTATCCCTATTAGCTGGTGGTGCAACTATGTTTTTAGCTATCCCTACTGTTGTTGCATTAGGTAGAACTCAAACATCAGATACAACTTTTCCATCATTTGAAATTTACCAAAATGTATACCAAATAATAACAGCCCATTTTTCTGGTGCAAGGCCTGTTGTTTTAGCTAGAAACGAAGACTTACCTAACCTTTATAGTGGTGTTTTAACAATGGTTTTAATACCTACCTATTTCTTTAACAAAGAAATAAAAATAAAAGAACGTATATCTTTTGCTGTATTAATATTATTTATGTTAGCTTGTTCTATCTTTAAACAGCTAGACTTTATTATACACGGGTTTCATTTCCCTGCTAACCTACCTCATAGATACACTTTTATATATTCTTTTATAATATTAACCCTTGCTTATAAATCTTTAATAAATACAAAAGGGATAAGGCCTTTAGCCATATATGTTACTATACCTCTTTACATTGTATATATTATTTTAAGCGAGTATTATTTAATAAATGTAATAGAAGACATATCTAGGGTTTTATCTATTGGAGATATTATATCTAATATAGTTTTATTAGTAGCATATACTTTTATAGTATTATACTATAAATATAACAGTAGCAAAGATAATAATTATATTAATAAAAATAATGTTTTATCTAATACATTTTCTATATTGTTTGCTATTATAGCTTCTTGCCTATTTATAGGTGGACTAATATATACTTTTAAAAGTTTTGAAGAAGGTAAAGAGCTTACAAATGGATTTTATATTTTAACTATTGTTTCCATAGCAATAATTTTATTATGTAGTTTTATATTAAAATATTCTATAGAAAAAATTAACTTTAAATTTTCTTTAACATTGGCTTTACTAATATTGTTATTTACTGTATCTGGAGAGAGCTTGTTTAACTGTTTAAATGGCTTTAACCATAGTGGATACACAAATAGAAAAAAATATGTATCCTATATAGATGCAACAGATAATGTAATAAACTATATTAAAGAAAATGATACAGACGAAAATAAGTTTTTTAGACAAGAATTTGCTAGATTTACTGCTATAAACGAATCTACAATGTACCATTATAATGGATTTTCTCAATTTTCATCTTTAGCATATGGAGATACATCAAAATTATTAGAAAATTTAGGTATAGCTGCCACTAGCAACTCTTATAGATATTATGACCCAACACCCCTTGTAGATTCAATGTTTAATATAAAATATGTTATGTCTAAAGACAACGAAATAAAAAACCAAAATTATAATTTAATTGATAAATTTGATAATGTATACTTATATAAAAATAAAACACCTTTATCCGTTGGATTTATGGTAAATGATAGTATAAAAGATTGGGAAACAGAGCAAGATACACCTTTTATAACACAAAATAATTTTGTATATAAAGCAACAGATATAAAAGATGAGCTTTTAACAGAATTTCCTGTTGAGCATTTTAGGGCAGATAATGTAGATATAAAGCCAAAAGAAGAAAAACAATCATACTCGTATACATTACAAGATGAAACAAACCTTGATTTAATACCTACTGTTTATGCTAGAGCATATATACCAAAAACACAAAGGACATTTTTATATGTAGAATCTACCAATTCTAAGAGATTTAAATACACAATAAATGGACAAAAGTTTGATAGAGAAATATCTACTGGTAGAAGCCTTATAGACCTTGGGGTATTAAATGCAGGTAGCTTTGTAGATATAGAGTTTTCTCTTGACAGAAAAGGTGCTTATGAAACTACTTATTCCAAAACTGGTAACTTTAGAGTGTATGCAGCATCTTTTGATACCGATTTATTTGAAAATATATATAATGAGCTATCTGACGAAATGCTAACCGTTACAGATTATGACAGTACTTCATTAAATGGTACTATAAATGCTAAAAAAGATGGTATTATGTTTACATCTATCCCTTATGATAAAGGATTTACTGCATTTATAGATGGTATAGAAACAGAGCTTATCCCTATTGGTAATGACGGCCTTATAGGTATATCCGTACCAGAAGGCCAACATCAAATATCTTTTAAATATAGAGTTAAAGGATTTAACATTGGATTACTATTAACTATTTTATCTTTAGTTGGTATTGTAGCTTATATTTTTATTGATAAAAAATTATTACTTAATAAAAAAAGGGAAGTGTAAAACACTTCTCTTTTTAATATTTTAAAACTTTCTATATAATATATTAAATGCTTTTAAACTACTAAATTAGCCCATATATTACCTATCCCTTTAAAAATAGTTGACTTATTTTAATATTTATTATATAATTTGTAAATAATAAGTAAAAGGAGAAAATTTATGAAAAAACTATCAAAATTAATTAAATCTGTTTCTATTTTAGGTTGTGTACTGTTAAGCTCTGTTTCTGTATTAGCAGATTCTAATAAAGTAGTTAAAGTTACAATTGGAAGCACAATGGCAAACATAGATGGAAAAAATGTTTCTATTGATGTTGCACCTTATATACAAAAAAATACAAATAGCACAATGATACCTTTAAGATTTGTTTCAAACGCTTTAGGTATAGATGATGACGATATAGAGTTTGACACTAAAACAAAAACTATAACTATCGAAAAAGATGACAATGTTGTTAAATTTTTTATAAATGATAGTAAATATGTACTAAATAATGCAACAAAAAATACTGCCAATGGTAAATTACCTAAAGTTGAAATTAAAGATGGAAGAACTTTTGTTCCATTTAGAACTTTAGCAGAAGCTTTTGATTTAGAAATTCAATGGGATGCTAAAACAAAAACTGTTACTATGAGCGAAAAAGATGACAACGATGATAATGACGACAATAATACAAATGACAATGACGACAACAATGACAATAACAGCAATGATGATAATGACGACAATAATACAAATGACAATGACGACAACAATGACAATAACAGCAATGATGATAATAACAGCAATGATGATAATAACAATGACAACAATGATGATGACGATTCAAAAAAAAACTAAATTATAACAACAATAACACTAAAGAAAATATACCAGATAATAAAAACAACACTAAAGAAAATATGCTAGATGATAAAGAATTAAAAAAAATAGAATTAAGAGTTGTTGAGCTTGTTAATGAAGAAAGAGCCAAAAATGGACTTAACAAGCTATCTGTTGATGACAAATTAATGGACTTAGCAAGAGAAAAATCTAGAGATATGAAAGATAATGAATATTTTTCACACACTAGCCCAACTTATGGAAGCGCTTTTGATATGATTAATCAAAAAGGAATTACATATACAATAGCAGGAGAAAACATTGCAAAAGGACAAAAAACTGCAGAAGAAGTTGTTTTAGATTGGTTAAATTCTAAAGGACATAGAGAAAATATATTAAACCCTAGCTTTACAAAAATTGGTGTTGGACTTTCTGGAAATTTATGGACACAAATGTTTATAGGCTAAAAAATTTATAAATATTTATTTTAAATACTTTAGTAAAATAGATTTACTAAAGTATTTTTATATTAAAAATATAATCAATTTTTTATATAATTTGTATATAAAACAGATATTCCTAAACTTTTAGTATAATAAATACCACCCTGTTTAATGGGTGGTATTTAAGACTGTATACAAAATAATATTAAAGTAAAATTTTTTTAATTTTTATATCCTATTTATAGGGTATAAAAATTTTAGTCACAATACGAGGCTTTACCTTGGATTGTGTAAAAGCTAGATTTCTAGGGGGCTTAGCCCTTGTGCGAAGAAATCAGCTTTTCTACCATAGAATATATCAAAAAAATAAACTTGTTATTTTTTTGAAGAGGTTGTAGACAAAGTCTACAACCTCAAATACCACCCTGTTTAATGGGTGGTATTTATTATATATCAAAATATATTTTATATAATGTTAGTCCACAAGCAGATGCTGTTTTACCTGCCTTTTGCCTATCTTTAGATGCTATAATATCTTTTATATCTTCTGGTTGTTTTCTATTATGCCCTACATCTATTAATGTACCTACTATTATCCTAACCATATTATATAAAAATCCATTACCTGTTATTTCTATTGTAATAATGCCATCTTGTTTATTTATTGTCAAATCATATATTGTCCTTACTGTTGTTTTTGACATACTACCTGTTGCACAAAATGCCTTAAAATCGTGCTCACCTAAAAAATATTTTGTAGCTAATTTCATTTTTTCTATATCTAAAGGCCTATGTACAAACTCTGTATAGTGTTTTACTAAAGGGTTTAAAAATGGAGCATTGTATATTTTATATTGATATGTTTTTTTATAAACACTATTTTGAGGGTGAAAGCTTTCATCTACATATGTAGCATTTGTTACTACTATTTCTTTATTATTTAAAAAAGAATTTATTGCAAGTGGCAACCTATCTATTGGTATGTTAGTTTTATACTTTAATAATACAAGCTGGCATAAAGCGTGTACCCCTGTATCTGTTCTACTTGCTCCTCTTATGCTTATATTTTCTTTAAATAGATTAGATAAAGCCTTTTCTATCTCTCCCTGTATAGTTTTTACATTATCTTGCTTTTGCCAACCAAAATAGTTTGTACCGTCATAAGAAACTGTTAATAAAATATTTTTATTTTTCATATTATACCTCAATAGTAAATCTTACTAAAACTATAATTATTAAATAAATAACTAAACAACCAATAGCTACATAGTCATTTTTATACATTTTTAAAACTTTTAACTTTGTCCTGTTTATGTCCCCACGATAACACCTAGCTTCCATAGCCATAGCCAAATCATCTGCTCTTTTAAAAGAAGATATAAAAAGTGGTATTAAAATAGGTATAAAATTTTTCACTCTTTTTATAATATTACCCGATTCAAAATCTACCCCCCTAGACATTTGAGCCTTTTTTATTTTTTCCATTTCTTCTAGTATAGTTGGTATAAACCTAAGAGCAATAGTTATAATCATAGCTATCTCGTGAGAAGGAAATTTTATCTTTTTTAGTGGTCTTAAAAGATATTCTAGCCCATCTGCAAAATCTAATGTACTAGTAGTAAATGTAAGCATAAAAGATGCTACTATTAATATGCCTAGCCTAAAAATCATTCTGGCAGAATATAAAAGTCCACCTGTTGTTATTTTTATAAAAGAAATCTCTACAAGTACCCTACCTGTCTGGTTAAAAAATATATTAGTTATTAAAGTAAATAATAATAAAAATATAATTCCTCTAAAACTTCTAAAAATAACTTTTAATGGTATTTTGGATAAATATATTACAGTCAATAAAAATATTAAAGATACAACATTACCTATAAAAGTTTTAGATATAAAAATAAATGTTAAAAAGCATAAAGTTAATATAATTTTTACCCTAGCATCTAGCTTATGTATAACAGAGCCTGTGGGATAAAATTGTCCTAAAGAGCTGTTCATATTTTAATTATCCTTTCATAAAGTATTTATTACAATTAAAGCATAGTTTATTTTTTATATAAATTATTTAACAACCTATTTTAAATACAAAAAACTAAAATATTGCTTATAAAATTAGTATGTTATAAACAATTTGTCCACATATACACAAAATGGTGTAACCCTTTTATTTTCAAGGACTTGTTAATAAATTGTTTAAACAATTTATAGTTTTAAACATAGTTATCAACATTTATTTAAATTTTTATTTAAAACTTTTACACATTCATCTATAGTGTAAATATTAGTATTAAAATTATAACCTTTTTCATTTAAAATATGAAATAGCTTACTACATTTTGGTATATCAAGTCCTATGCTTTCTAGTGTTTTACCATTTTCAAAAACTTTAGCTACAACATCATTTAAAACAATATTACCTTTATTTAATACAATAACTCTATCACAAGTTTTAGAAACATCGTCCATACTATGAGATACTAGCACTATGGTTGTGTTAAGTTTATGTTGCATAGATTTAATTTGTGTTAGCATTTCCTCTCTGCCATATGGGTCCAACCCTGCCGTTAGCTCATCAAATACTAAAATATCTGGCTTCATAGTAAGTATACCTGCTATTGCAACTCTTCTTTTTTCTCCACCAGATAGCTCAAAAGGAGATTTGTTGTAGTAGCTTTCATCTATAAAAACTGTATTTAGTGCATCTTTTACCCTTTTGTCTATTTCTTCTTTAGGAAGTCCCATATTAGTAGGTGCAAAGGCTACATCTTTATATACTGTTTCTTCAAACAACTGATATTCTGGATATTGGAAAACTACCCCTACTTTTTGCCTTATATCTTTTAAAGGTTTATTACTACTGTATATTTCTTCTCTATTTACATAAACATTACCTAATGTAGGTTTAATAAGTGCATTAAAAATTTGTATAAGAGTAGATTTTCCAGAGCCTGTATGCCCTATTATCCCTAAAAAATCACCTTTATTTATTGTAATATTTATATTATCTAAAGCCAATCTTTCAAATACTGTGCTTTTAGAATAAATATGCTTTATATTTTGTAATTTTATTATTTCGTCATTTTTATTGCTAGGTATATATTGTATATCTTCATAGTTATTTTCTTTAAAGCCTATATGTATAAGCCTTTTAGCTAAATCTTCTATTGATAGTATATCCATAGGTATATTATATCCTTGTTTGTTAAGGTTATATATTATGTCTATGGCATCTGGTACATCTAGTTTTAAACTTCTTATTTTTTCTACATTTTTAAAAACATTTAAAGGTATATCATCTAAAACTATTTTACCTTTCTCCATAATAATAAGCCTGTCAGCGTCTATTACTTCTTCCATATAATGAGTTATTAAAACTATTGTTATGCCCTTTTCTTTATTAAGCTTTTTTATAGTTTCTATAACCTCTTTTCTACCCTTTGGGTCTAGCATAGCCGTAGGCTCATCTAAAACTATACATTTAGGCTCCATAGCCAGTATACCTGCTATTGCCACACGTTGTTTTTGCCCACCAGATAAACTGGAGGTTTGGCTATACCTAAAATCCTCCATATTAACAGACTTTAAGGCAAAATCTATACGTTTTTTTATTTCTTCTCTATCAATGCCTAAGTTTTCTGGTCCAAAGGCAACGTCATCTTCTACAATGCTTGCTACAAGCTGATTATCAGGGTTTTGAAAAACTGTACCTACTGTTTTTCTTATATCCCAAATGTTATTTTCATCTGTTGTAGATAAGCCATCTACCAAAACTTCCCCTTGGTAGCCTTTTAATATACCACTTAGATGCTTTGCTAAAGTAGATTTCCCAGAGCCATTATGCCCAAGTATTGCAACAAAGCTACCCTGTTCTATATCTAGGCTAACATTATCTATTGCTTTATAGCTTGTTTTAGCTTCTGTTTCTTCGTCATAAGAAACGTAATTAAAAGATAGGTTTTTAATCTGTAAAAACTTCATAAATAACCCTCCTATTTCTAAATATTTTACTATAACATTATAGCACATAAAATGTAAAAAACAAGGGCATACTAAATTTATATTTATGCTATTTGCTAAACTAAATATTACCTTTTTATTTTTAAAATAGCTTTTTCTATTTTATTAACTATAATTTAATTTTACACATTAAAATTTTATAATGAATAATGTTAAACAACTTTTTATAGTAAAAACATTATAAATATTATATAATATAAAAAATAGTTATAACTTATGGAGGATATTATGAAAATATTACTAGAACTTTTTATTGTATTTTTCAAAATAGGCTCTTTAACCTTTGGAGGCGGTATAGCTATGTTGCCTATGCTACAACGAGAGATTGTAAATAATAAAAATTGGGCAACAGAAGAAGAGCTTATAGATTATTATTCTATAGGACAATGTACACCAGGTATAATAGCTATAAATACAGCAACATTTATAGGATATAAAATAAAGGGTAAAATAGGTGCTGTTTTTTCCACTTTTGGTATGGTGTGTCCTTCCCTTATAATAATTATAATTATAGCAAGTTTTATTAAAAATTTTTTGCACATACAATGGGTTATGTATGTTTTTGCAGGTATAAAAATAGCTGTTGCAGGACTTGTATTAGAGGCTTTTATTAGTTTTTTTAAAAAAAATGTTAAAAGCAAAATATCATTTTTGTTGTGTATATTAGCATTTGTTTTTAACCTTGTTTTAAATATATCACCTATATATATTATTTTTGTTTGTATTGTTTTTAGTTTATTTTTTACAAAGTATAAAGGTATTAAGGAGGATAAAAAATGATATATGTAGAGCTTTTTATAGAATTTTTTAAAATAGGTATTTTTTCTGTAGGTGGAGGGCTTGCCACACTCCCTTTTTTAAACAAACTAGTGGATACAAAAGGTTGGTATAGTGTATCCGAACTTACTAATATGCTTGCTATATCAGAATCTACGCCAGGTCCTATTGGTGTCAATATGGCAACATATGTAGGCTATCACACAGGTAGTATAATAGGTGCAATTATTGCCACGTTTGCTCTTGTTTTACCTTCGTATATTATTATAATAATTATATCAAATTTTTTATCAAAATTTAAAAATAATATATATGTACTAGATGCTTTTAATCTTATAAGACCAGTAGTTACAGGACTTATAGGTGTATCTTTTATAACTATATTTAATACAGCAATATTTTCTGGTGCATTTGATATAAAAAAGATAGTTATATTTTTAGCTATATTATTTATTATATTAAAATATAAAAAACACCCTATTTTTTATATAGGGCTTGGAGCTATATTAGGGTTTTTGTTTAAGCTTAGCTAGAAAGGAGCATTTATGAAAAATTTTAACACTTTATCTAAGGACCAACTTTTACAATGTAAAAAAGAACTAAAAAAACAATATGATAAATATTTAATAGAAAAGTTAAACTTAAATATGTCTAGAGGTAAACCTTGTAAAGAGCAGTTAGACTTATCTAATGATATGCTAAATATAAATGACTACATATCTAGCGATAATATAGATTTAAGAAACTACGGCATACTAGACGGTATAAAAGAGGCTAAAGAGCTATTTTCTAATATACTAAATATAAATAAAGAAAATATTATAATAGGTGGAAATTCTACACTAAATATGATATATGATGCTATTTCTAGGCTTTATACCTTTGGTTATATGGATAATACCCCTTGGTGCAAATTACAAAAAGTAAAATTTTTATGCCCTGTCCCAGGATATGATAGGCATTTTGATATATTAAAAAAATTTAATATTGAAATGATAAACATACCTATAACAGAAAATGGTATAAATATGGATATGGTAGAGAGCCTTTGTAAAGAAGATGAGTATATAAAAGGTATTATATGTGTTCCATTGTATTCTAACCCAACAGGCACTTGTTATAGCAAAGAAAATATAGATAGATTAGCAAAAATGAAAACAAAAGCTAAAGATTTTAAAATATTTTGGGATAATGCTTATGCTATACATCACATTTACGAAAGGGTGGAGCTTTACAATATTTTTGATGCTTGTAACAAATATAATACACAAGACCGTATAATGTATTTCTTTTCCACATCTAAAATAAACTTTCCTGGTGGTGGTGTATCTTTAATAGCAGGTAGTGATAATACAATAAAAGATACGCTAAAGCATTTATCTACCCAAACGATAGGATATGATAAAATAAACCAACTAAGGACAGTAAAGTTTTTAAAAAATAAACAAAACACCTTAACCCTTATGGATAAACACGCAAATATTTTAAAACCAAAATTTGATATAGTTTTAAATACTTTAAATACTAATTTTAAAGATAATCCTATTTTAAAATGGGATAGTCCTAAAGGAGGATATTTTGTATCTGTTTACACTTTAGATGGCCTTGCTAAAAAGGTTGTAGATATGTGCAAGGGGATAGGTGTTATATTAACAGATGCTGGAAGTACATACCCTAATATGCTAGACCCTAAAGATAGTAATATAAGACTTGCACCGTCTTTTCCTACTACAACAGAGCTACAAAAGGCTATGGATATATTTTGTCTTTGTGTAAAAATAGCTACAATAGATAAAATGATAGCACAAAATAACTTGTAAAAAAATCAATTTATGTTATAATTTATAAAAAGTATTTTATAATTATAATTTATAATTATAAAAATTAAGGAGTGATATTAATGGTAAAATTAAATGAAAATTATTTAAATTTAAAAGAAAGTTATCTTTTTGCTGATATAGCTAAAAGAGTTGCTAAATTTACAGAAGAAAATCCAGATAAAAAAGTTATCCGTCTTGGTATAGGTGATGTTACAAAACCTCTTAATAAGGCTGTTATAGAAAATTTACACATAGCAGTAGATGAAATGGCAGATGAAAAAACATTTAAAGGGTATGGCCCAGAGCAAGGATATGACTTTTTAAGAAATGCTATAAAAGACTATTATGGTAGAAAAGGAGTATCCTTAGACACAACAGAAATATTTGTATCAGACGGTGCTAAATCTGACACTGGCAATATAACAGACCTTTTCTCTGTAGATAATGTTGTTATGATACCAGACCCAGTATATCCTGTTTATGTAGATACAAATATTATGAATGGTAGAGAAGTTATATATGTAGATGCTAATAAAGATAACGACTTTCTCCCTTTACCAGATAAAAACAAAAAAGCAGATTTAATATACATTTGTTCTCCTAACAATCCAACAGGTGCTTGCTACAATAGAGAGCAACTAAAAATGTGGGTAGACTATGCTTTAGAAAATAACTCTATAATATTGTTTGATGCTGCATACGAATGTTTTATAGAAGATGCTAGCTTACCTACAAGTATATTTGAAATAGAAGGTGCTAAAAAATGTGCAATAGAATTTTGCTCTTTATCTAAAACAGCAGGTTTTACAGGTACTAGATGTGGCTACACTATCGTTCCTAAAGATATTGTTATAAAAAGCTCTAAAGGTAGCGATATGTGCCTTAACAAAATGTGGAACAGACGTCAAACTACAAAATTTAATGGTGTACCTTACATAATACAAAAAGGTGCTGCCTCTGTATTTACAGAAGAAGGTATGAGAATGTCTAAAGAAACTATAAACTATTATAAAGAAAATGCAAAAATAATAGCAAACACTATGGAAGAATGTGGTATTAACTACTATGGTGGAATAAATTCTCCTTATATATGGTTTGAATGTCCAAACAATATGGGCTCTTGGGACTTTTTTGATAAAATGTTAAATGAAATAGCAGTAGTAGGTACGCCAGGTGTTGGCTTTGGTAAAAATGGTGATGGATATTTTAGGCTTTCATCTTTTGGTAGTAGAGAAGCTACTATTGAAGCTATGGATAGATTTAAAACTATATTTAAATAGTATTTTATACACTATAATTAATCAATTTTTAAATACTTTATATCAATTTTTATTCTTAAAAATTAATACAAATAACCGTATATAATTTTTACTCTAAAAATATAAGGCATATCTTAATTGTATTTAATAGAAAATAGCACATCTATATGATGTGCTATTTTCTATTATAACTAATATTTAAATATCTTCTGGTAAAACAGGGTTATCGCTTTCTTTTCTCATCATATCAAAAGGAGATACAGGATTATCTACTTTTAATTTAATAATTTGTTGAGGGTGAGGAGCTTCTTCTAACCTATTGCCGTCTATGTCGTACATTTCTACAACTTTTTGAGTAAAGTTTTTACCACTAGTTGTTAAAAACTCCACTTCTTCTCCTACAACAAACTTATTCCTTTGCTCTATAATTGCAAAACCTGTTTCTTCATCATATTCTTTAACAAGTGCTGCAAAATCATATGTTCTAACATAAGAATTAGATGTGTATACTTGAGCCTCCTCATCTGGTCTACCAAGGAAAAACCCTGTTGTATAACCACGATAGCTAGATTTTTTAACTTCATCAAGATAATATTCTTTTTTACTTTCATATAAAGCAGGGTCTTTTAAATAATCATCTATTGCCTCTCTATATGCTTTTATAACAGAACCAACATAATAAGATGTTTTTACACGTCCTTCTATTTTAAAACTGTACACACCACTTTCTATAAGCTCTGGTATATACTGTATCATACATAAATCTTTAGAATTGAAAATATAAGTGCCTCTTTCATCTTCTTCTATTGGGTAGTATTCCCCAGGTCTTGTTTCTTCTACAATTTTATATTTCCATCTACAAGACTGAGCACAAGCACCACGATTTGCATCTCTATTTGTAAAGTAATTGCTAAGCAAGCATCTACCAGAATAAGCCATACACATAGCACCGTGTACAAATGCCTCTATTTCTAAATCTTCCACATTGTCAGACAATGCTTTTATCTCTTTAAAAGACATTTCCCTTGCCATAACTACCCTTGTAGCACCAAGGCTTTTCCAAAACTTAGCCGTTTGATAGTTAGTAGTGTTAGCTTGTGTGCTTATATGCACTTCCATATTAGGTACAGTATCTCTAACTATGGAAAATATACCAGGGTCTGCAACTATAACACCGTCTACATTTATTTTTTCAAGGTCTTTTAAATATTTTATAAGTTTTTCGTTATTAATATCAGAATTATGTGCAAAAATATTACAAGCTACATATACTTTAGCATTATGGCTATGAGCAAATTTTACCCCTTCTTCCATTTCCTCTATTGAAAAATTTTTGGCTTTTGCACGAAGCCCAAAGGCATTACCTCCTAAATATACAGCATCTGCTCCATATAATATAGCTACTTTAAGCCTTTCTAAATCTCCCGCGGGGGCTAAAAGCTCAACTTTCTTTTTGTTCATTTATAATCAACCCTTCTATATTTTTAGTTTTGTAACAAATGGCAACACCATCTCCTATTGTTAAAATAGAGGTGTTAAGCCCCTTATTGTGAGTTATTTCCCACAAAAAATCATTTAATCTATAATGTATAGTTCGTTGTCTTTTAACTATTTCTTCTTTTTGTTTGGCAACATCGCCATTTTGTAAAATATCATCTGCTATAATAATGCCACCTATTTTTAAAAGGCGATAAACATCTGGCAATATGTTAATATATTGTCCTTTGCCTGCGTCCATAAATATAACGTCATATTCATCATCTAAAGTTTTTAAAACTTCGTTGGCATCGCCCTCTATAAGATTTATTTTATCTTCTAGCCCAAGAGCCTTTATATTAGCTTTAGCTTTTTCTATCATAACAGGGTATCTCTCTATTGTTGTAACCTTGCCACCTTCTTGTAAAAAGCCAGACATAAAGCTAGAAGAAAATCCAACAGCACAGCCTATCTCTAATATTTTTTTAGGTTTTTTTATAGATAATAAAACAGATATAAGCCTAACAACATCATTAGGTATAATAGGTACACCCTCACTATAAGACTTTTGCTGAAGCTCTCCTAAAGCTCCATCTACTTTAGGCATAAGATTATTAAGATAAATATCTAAATTTTCATCTATTAAAGCCATAATGTTTCTCCTTTAATTAAATTTTTTAACGTACTTATCTTTAGCTGTTAAAAACTCATTATAATCTGCTGTAAAAAAATGCTCTCCTGTTGTATCGTCTTTTACTACATAATATAGATAGTCTGTATTAGCAGGGTTTAAAACTGCCTCTATTGTATCTATACTAGGGTTAGATATAGGCCCTATAGGTAGTCCATCTACATAATATGTATTATAAGGAGATTGTATTTTTGTATCAGATATTAAAGTTCTATCGCTATGTTCTTTTTTAGCATACAAAACAGTTGCGTCCATTTGCAACTTTATATTTTGTTTAAGCCTATTATACACAACCGATGCAACTATGTTTTTTTCTGGTTTGTATTTTACCTCACGCTCTATAATAGATGCAATAGTAACAACTTCATCTGTTGTAAGTCCCATAGCGTTAGCTTTTTTTACCATATCATCTGTATAAAGTTCATTAAACCTTGATAATAGCTTGTTTATTATACTTTCTGCTGTTTCATTTTTAGATAAATAGTAAGTATCTGGGTATAAATAACCCTCTAGTACACTTTCTCTTTCACTGTCTTTTGGCAAATCTTTTAAAAAGTCATAATCAAAAGAGATAGTGTTACAAGCATTCATAAAATCATCATAAGATACAATACCCTTTTCATCAAGTATTTTAGCTATATCTTCCTGAGTTTGTCCTTCTTTTACTAGTAATTTTAATTGGTCACTTTGCCCTGGTTTTTGTAATGTTTCTATTATTTGGTCATAGTCCATACTAGTGTTAAAAACAAAATCTCCAGCTTGAAAATTTTTATAAACTCCGTCATTTTTTACTTTTAAATAAAAAAGCAAGCTATTATCTATAATGTTAGCACTTTTAAGAGCTTCGCTTATTTCTCTAGAGGTAGTACCAGTTTTTATAGATATATTTACATTATGTCCTATGTTATCTTTATCTAGTTTTATACCACCTTTTTGATATAAAGAATAATAGTTATAAGATACTAAACTAGAAGATATTCCTACAATTAAAAATAATAATAAAATAATTATAGGAGCTTTTTTAGATTTTATTTTTCTTTTTTTTCTACCTTTATTTTTACTACTTTTACCTTTTTTTTTGCTCATATGTTTACCTCTCTAGTGTATAGTATATATAATACAAGATAGATTTTAACATAGTATACCTATTATATCAAGTATTTTTGCAAATCATATATTTTTAGTAGAAATTTAGTGTATATAAACTATTAGGCTTAGTGCTTTTAAATTTATAATAAAATATAAAATAATAGTTTTTAAAAATACCTTTTTGTGTTATAATATATAATATTTTATACAATTAGTATGAGGGTGAAAAAATGAAAAATATAGACATTATTGTTCCTTGTTATAATGAAAGTCAAGTTTTAAATATATTTTATAATGCAGTAGAAGAGATAATATTAACTATACCAAATTATAAATTTAACTATATATTTGTAGATGACGGTAGCTATGATGACACACTTTATATATTAAAAACTTTAGCTAAAAAAGATGATAAAGTAAAATATATATCATTTTCTAGAAATTTTGGTAAAGAGGCTGCTATGTATGCAGGGCTTAAGCAGTCTAGTGGTGATATGGTATTAATAATGGATTCTGATATGCAAAATCCACCTAATATGATACCAAAAATGATAAAATATATAGAAGAAGGCTACGATTGTTGTGGTGGATATCGTGCAGATAGGACAGGCGATGGCAAGCTTAGGACATTTTTTACTAACAATTTTTATAGTATAACTAATAAAATATCTGAAGTAAATATGCCAAATGGTGCAGGAGATTTTAGGCTTATGACTAGAAAAATGGTTAATGCTATACTAGCCCTTAGCGAAGTACAGCGTTTTTCTAAAGGTATTTTTAGCTGGGTTGGGTTTAATACAAAATGGATAAGCTTTGAAAATGTAGAGCGCGCTGGTGGTGTTAGTAAATGGAACTTTTTTAAGCTATTTTCCTATGCAATAGACGGTATAACTGCCTTTTCTACATTTCCTTTAAAAATAGCATCTATACTAGGCTTTTTTATTTCTTGTTCTTCTTTTATATATTTAATATATATAATTTTAAAAACATTAATATTAGGTATAGATGTACCAGGGTATGCCTCTATTATAACAATTAACCTTTTTATAGGTGGTATAATAATATTATCTTGTGGTATACTTGGAGAATATATTGGTAAAATATACTTAGAAGTTAAAAAAAGACCTATTTATATAATGACAGAAACAAATATAGATAAAAAAGATTAGTAATTTTTTAAATATTTTGTATCCAAAAACAGATATTCCTATATTTTTTTAAATGAAAAATTAATACAAACACCCGTATATAATTTTCCCTTTAAAAATATAAGTCATATCTTAATTGTATTTAATAAAAAAGATTGTGTATATACACAATCTTTTTTATACCTATTTCTTACCAAATGTCTTTTTATATGATATAAATATAAATAATAAAATTATTACTATTATTACTATTATTATATTTGTAATACTAAAATAGCTTTTATTCTTTCTATGCCCAGATTCTTCTTCAAACATAATAATTTCTTCTTCTCCGTTTTCATTAGAAACAACACCTACTATTTGGTCTTCTTTATACCCTCTAGAATCAGTTACCATTTCTATTGTATCATCTATAATATTATATACTAAATAGTACCTTACAAATGGATTATCTAATATAGAGCGTCTATAAGTTGGTGGGTAATAATATTTTTTTGTAGTATTAGGGTTTATACCTTTACTTTCAAACACATCTTCTACATCATTTGCCTTTATCTTTTTATTACCACTTGTAATATCTTTTATTTTTTTAGTTTCTTTAGGAGAATAATTTTTACTATTATTAACATCTAGCTTACTTCTACCACTAGATGATGCATTTTCATCATTTTTGCTATTATTTCCTGTTGAACTGCTTTTACTACTTGAGCTTTTGCTACTACTTCCTGTTGAGCTACTTTTACTACTTGAGCTTTTGCTACTACTTCCTGTTGAGCTGCTTTTACTGCTTGAGCTTTTGCTACTACTTCCTGTTGAGCTGCTTTTACTACTTGAGCTTTTGCTACTACTTCCTGTTGAACTACTTTTACTACTTGAGCTTTTGCTACTACTTCCTGTTGAACTGCTTTTACTGCTTGAGCTTTTGCTACTACTTCTACTACTTGAACTACTCCTACTACTTGAGCTACTTCTACTTCTACTTTTACCCTCTACCTCATAGTAAAAATTTCCTATAAATATAAAAAATACTAGCGGTATAACCTTTAATAATTTTTTCCAATTTTTCATATACAACTCTCCCAAATATTTATTTAATTTTGGTGTATCATTTTTGTTTTAAGCTCTTCCAATTTTCTTATATTTTGTAATCTATCTTGTTTATTTTGTTGGTCTATCTGTTTTACTTCTTCTATACCTGTTAATATAGTGTTATAAGTTTTTTCTAATGTTTCTATACTAATAACAGGGCTAGATGCAGATTTTTTTACATTTTTAGTGTTATCAACTGTTTGTTGAACAGTTTTTTCAAATAGTTGTCTAGTAAAATCTTCTGCTTGAGATATAGCTTGGTTTTGAATAGCTTGCCTTCTAAGAGTAATAGCATTAATTACACTTACTTTAAATATAGGTAATGTTGTTATAAAGGCAGAATCTATTTTTATATTTAAGTTAGAGTTAGTAGCAACCATCATATTTATCATAGGTATAATTTGCATAGCTACATTTTGAGATACGCTTAAATCTAGTATTCTTTGTGTAAGTAAATCTTGTGCAAGGCTTATTTGACTTTCTAAAGCCATTCTATCTTCATTACTTATAGTAACATCTGTTGCTAACTTAACCTTTTCTTGCTCTACTCTTTCTAAAGCCATTTCACCTGCAACTATATAATATTCAAGCTCACTCATATAATTTCTTGTAGCTTCAAACTGTGCTTGTAACATTTTATTAGATGTAGCTATATCTGAACTATATTTATTTAATAATGTACCTACACCCTCTATTTGTTTACTTAAAGAATTATATTTATCATAAATATCTTCTTTAACGCTATTAAGCTTTTCTTTTATTTTATCTAAAAAACTTTTCTTTTCTTTAAATTGGTAGTCTTTTATTTCTTGTAAATCAAAAGACTTCATAATGTTAGTAAGTTTTACTAACATCTCTCCCACTTCTTCTGTTTTTACTTTTTTTATATCTTCTAGTATTCTATCATTTATTTTAGATAAATTTTCGCTAGGCTCGTATCCATATTTTGTTATTTCTGTTGGATTTGTTAAATCTATACTATTAGATAAGCTAACAACCTGTGGTAACTGCTTTAGCTGTTCTTTTCTATCATCTAACGGCTTTATTTCTTGTGTATTAATTGGTTGTAAATCGTCCATAATAACACCCCTTTATAGTTATTTATTTTTTACTTTATTTAACATTTTATATTTAAGGCTATTTAAAGTTTTTGTTACTCCTTTATCTTTATACGTTAATAACATATTATTATCTTCATCATATTTATCTAAGCTTATAATATTTATCATATACTCTGGTAAATAATTTTCTATATTAAATACACCCTTTGTACTCATAAAAATAATGTCTATGCCAAGCTTTGCTAATGTAACCATAAAATAAATTAAGTGCTTGTTTGATATATTAAAATTGTCTATAACAACTATTCTAGGCACTTGCCCAGAGCAATCTCTAGCATTTAATATATGCTTAAACTTGCTATCCATTGATATTAAATTTGTTAATAGTATTTTATAGTCATCTAAACTTAAATTTAAACTATCTTTTATGTCTAAAGATGTATCTACTATATTTTGTTGTAAAATAATAGGTAAATCGTCATTTTTATAAATTTTTAAGTCAAAAAGCCTATCAAAATATACTGTAATTGCATTATTATCTACATTAGTATTATAACAGTTATTTATATCAAAGTCTAAATCTTCTTTATTAGTACAACTTATAATAAAATCTGCTGGTTGTTTTAATAAAATATCTAACCCATTTTCATTAATAATTTCATCTACAAAATTATGATAATCTTCTAAATATTTATGTCTACCATTTATTAATGTACAAAAACAAGGTATTATAACCTTTTGCTCATCTTTTAATAATTTAAACCCATCTCTTAAAGATGCAGGCTCTTTTATAATAGGTATTATATCAAAACGAGAAGCGTTTATATGTGTACCCACAGATTTAAACTTTGCTAATTGCTCTTTAGAGTAAAATCCGTCATCTAAATAATCATTTATTATTTTATCATTATGTATCTTACAATCTGTAGATTTAGAATTTATTAAAACACCATTATCTATTGCATCAAATATAGAGCCATCATATTCAAATTTACCTTTATATATAGTATATCCTTCTTTTTTTGTCCAATAGTCAATGTTTAACATTTGTAAATCAAAAACAATAACATTAGCTCCCATAATGTTTACTAAGTCTAAAAATAATAAATCTTCTCTATAAAAATCACCATATGCTACTATTAAAGGTTTTTCCACAAAATTTATATCATTTTTTATAATATATTCTTTTACAGTGTTAATAATAATTTCTTTTTCTTGTTGGTTTATATTCTCTTTAAGCGCTAGTATATCATATGCTACTTGTATTCTTTTTTCTATATCTTCATTACCTTTTATTAAAGAATAATCTTCATCTGTTAGCTCAAAAGTATTTTCTAATATAACGTATTCTTTTTCATTTTCTACTACATTTTTAACAAATGTATGTAATGTATCTCTTATTGTATTTTCGTTACTAATATTAGAACCATAAAATACTATAAATGAGTTAGTATCATTATTAGTTATATTGCCTAATGTAGCTTCGTATAATCTGCTAAATTGCATAATATCACCTCTATATATAAATATTATATACTCTTAAAAAACTATAATTAATTAATTATAATATATATTATATACATTGTCAACTAAATAATATACACTATTTATAATGTTTTTATTATTTTATTATAGTATCTATCACATTATTTTACCTTATTGACAAAATTTTGTATAGATGATAATATTAACTTGCAATCTTATTAAAAGGAGGTCTTATCAATTATGAAAAAATTTGTAAATAAAAAATCAATAAAAGGATTGTCTTTAGCATTGTCATTAGCATTAGCTATGTCTTATTCTCCACTTGTTAATGTTTTTGGTGCAGAACAAGATAGCATAATTATATACCATACAAATGATATGCACGGTACTGTAAAAAATTTAGCTAATGTTAAAACTTTAAGAGATAATACTAAAAACTCTTTACTTTTAGACGCTGGTGACTGTACTCAAGGGAGCTCTTTAGCTACATACACTCAAGGTGAAGCTATAGTAGATATTATGAATGCTACTGGCTATGATGCTATCGTTATGGGTAACCACGAATTTGACTTTGGCTCAAAAAAAGCTGTTGAAAATATGAAAAAAGCTAAATTTACTCCTCTTGCAGCAAATGTTGTAGATGCTACTGGAAATTTAATATTAAATGGTATAAACGGAAATGGTGCTAATGTTATAGAGGAGATTAATGGTAAAAGAATAGGTATTTTTGGTTTAACAACTGAAGAAACTTATTACAAAACTAACCCTAAAAACTTAAATGGTACACAATTTAAAGACGTTATAGCAGTGGCTAAAAAACAAGTAGAGCTTTTAAAAGCTGAAAAAGTTGATGCTATTGTAGCTATCACTCACATAGGAGATGATAAATCTAGCTCACCTACTAGCTTAGATTTAGCTAAACAGGTAGATGGTATAGATTTAATAATAGATGGTCATAGCCACACTATAATACAAGAAAAAGTAAATGATACTACTATTGTTCAAACTGGTTCTGCATTAAAAAAACTTGGTAAAGTTACATTAAATTTTAACAATAAAGATGTTGATATTAAAACAGAATTATTAGATATGGAAACAGTAGTTAAAGAAAATCCTGCTAATGAAGAAGTTTCTAAAGTATATAATACTTATGATGCCAATATAAGCAAAAAGTTACAAAAAGTTATAGGTAACACAAAAACAGACCTTTATGCTTTTGATAAAGAAGGGACAAGACTCTGCCGTATAGAAGAAACTCCTATGGGAGATTTAATAGCAGATGCTATGGCTAATAGTACTAAAAAATTATTAGAAAATACAGAATACAAAAACTTACCTATTGTTGCTTTACAAAATGGTGGTGGTGTTCGTGCTAATATAGACGCTGGAGATATTACTTTAGAAGATGTACTTAATGTTTTACCTTTTGGAAACCTTATATCTGTAAAAGTTGTTACGCCTAGCATTTTATATAACGCTTTAGAAAATGGTGTTTGTAAAATGGAAATAGATGCTAATGGAAAAATAACTGGCCTTGATGGTAGATTTCCACAAATTAGTGGTATGAGATTAGAAATAGACCCTACAAAACCTGCTTTTGACCCAGAAAACCCAACTGCTGGTACTGGTGAAAGAATTACTGCTATATATTTAGTGTCAGAAGATGGTAAAGAAGTTTTACTTGATAGAAATGATAATAAAATGGAGATAGCTTTAGCATCTAACGACTTTGTTATTGCTGGTGGTGATGGTTATACTGCCCTTAGCAATTTAAAACATATTGCAGAAGGTGAAGTTTTAGACGTTGTTTTAGCCGAATATATTACAGATTTAACAGAAAAAAATGGTGGCAGCTTTACATACACTATGCCTGGCAACCGTACTAAAGTTGTAGTTGGTAACAATGATAAAGAAAATAAAAAACAATTTAAACCTATTGATTTAGATAAATTTTTATACTTAAAAGATGATTCAGAAGTAACTTTATATAACGATGTTCCAGAAATTGAACCTCCTTATTGGGCTAATGAAAGTATTTACTACTTTAAAGCTTTAGGTATATTTGAAGATAGTGATAATTTCTATCCTAATAACCCAGTTACTTATGGACAATTTAAAGGAATTTTACAAAAACTTTTAGGCTTAGAAAATAGCAATTTAGAAGAATATGGTATTACTAATAATAGTATTGACAAAAAATATAATGACAATGATATTTTAACAAGAGAAGATGTTGCTCTTATGATTGGTAATATTGTAAAAGCTTATGATATAGAAATAGAAAGAAAACCTATTACTATAAATGATACTATATCAGATTTTGCTAAACCAAACTTTGAATTTTTAGCAGAAATAGGCATATTAAAAGGCGATGGTAAAAGCTTTAACCCACAAAAAAATGTTACAAAAGCAGAGATTTCTGTAATTCTTGATAACTTAACTAAAAAAATATTATAAATAAATATAAAATAAAAAGTGTAGAAATATCTACACTTTTTATTTTATATCTTTTTATTCTATATAAAAAAAGAATATAGAAACCTATATTCTTAATAATAACAGGGGTGGAAGGAATCGAACCCTCGCTAAAGGTTTTGGAGACCTCTGTCATACCATTTGACCACACCCCTAAATATATTTAATTTATATAGAAAAAAAATATTATTTTTAGATTTAACTAATTACATAATATTTTAAAAACTTTCTATATTTACATTAAAACAATAACAAACACTAGCCAAGGTATCCTGTTTTTCCTGATTTAAACCTTATCTTTTGGACAAGCACTCGACCATTAGTACC
>NZ_CAUWHO010000024.1:0-30927 GCF_963558545.1 uncultured Tyzzerella sp.
TATTAATTTATAATATATTATTTTTAGGTATAAAGTAACTATTTATTCAAAATATAAATAAAACTATGTAACTTTACTTTTACTTTCTTTAAAGTATAAAATTTAAGATTTTAATTTTTTAGTATTTATCATATAAAAAAGGTATCTCTATTTTTGATATATTAAAGTTAATAGAAATACCTTTATATAATCTTGATTTAGCATTAAATGTAGTTAATATCTTTCAAAAGATAAATATCTTGTCCCTTGAAATGATAGATTGCCCATATCTCCTTCAGCTAAAATTCCGTATTCTTGGCCTTTAACAGAAAATTCCATTCTATCTCCACTTTGTACTTGGAATGTTACATAATAGTATGTATTAGATGATGTATGGTTTGGGAGATTATTATTAACTACTTGATAGTGAGAAACATCCATTCTTTTAGATATAACTGTCGCTACAACTGTTAATTTAGGAGAGTTATTATTTTTATTCCAAGTTTTTATTCCATTTATTAAATTTATAATAAAAATAATAAATACAAATATAAACATAATAGTAAATAATAATCCAAACATATTAAAAATAGAGTTAAATACCATATTATACCTCCTAATTTTATAAAAAATTTTTATTTAGAATAAATTACTCCTTTATAAGAGATACTTTTAACAGCAAAATTTTCATAATTATATGTAATTTCCACATTATTAAAAAACTCTTTTTTAAAATCTTCTTCCCACTTAGTATAATTAGTACCATTTATATAATTACCATTAGCCAATATAATTTTTATAGGTGTTTTTATGTCATCATTAATAATAAAGTTATTATTATTTATTTTATAATTTTTAGAATAATCATATTCTTTTTCGGTTATTTCTTTATTGTTAGTTTTATTAAAAGTAACTGTATGTTTTCCCATTATAATATCGTTTAATGTATCTTGTGTAGAAACATATATATTTTTAGCTATTGACAAGTTTTCTTTTTCTTTAGTATTTCTAATAAGTATGTAAAAGTTTGGTACAGTCACTCCTATAAGAATAGATAATATAGATATGACTGTCATAATTTCTATTAAAGTAAAGCCTTTTTTATCTGATTTTAAGTATTTTAACAAGTTATACACCTCTTTAACTATACAGAATATGTAGCTTTCATAAGCTCTTCTATGGATATAATCCCTTTTATAACATATTCTGTACCATCTTGTCTAAGTGTTGTCATACCTTGTTTTATAGCAACTTCTTCTATTTCATATTCATTAGCATTTCTACCTATTAGCTTTTTTATCTCCGTTGTTACTGGTAAAACTTCGTGTATGGCAAGCCTTCCTTTATATCCTGTTTGCCCACATTCTTCACAACCAGTTGCTTTATAAAGTTTTATAGGCTTATCTATACCAAGGTATTCTATTTCTTCATTAGTGGCTGTATATTCAAACTTGCATTTTGGGCACAATCTTTTTACAAGTCTTTGAGCAACTATGCCAACTACAGCTGATGATAATAAAAATGGCTCTATGTTCATATCTATAAGCCTTGGTATTGTACCTGCCGCACTATTAGTATGTATTGTAGATAAAACCAAATGTCCTGTTATGGCAGATTTAACAGCTATTTCTGCTGTTTCTGTATCTCTTATTTCCCCAAGCATTATAATATCTGGGTCTTGTCTTAATATAGACCTAAGACCACTAGCAAATGTAAGACCTGTTTTATTATTAACCTGTACTTGAGATATATCATCTAGTCTATATTCTACTGGGTCTTCTATTGTTACAATATTTACTGTACTTTTATTCACTTCTTTTAAAATAGAATACAATGTTGTTGTTTTTCCACTACCAGTAGGGCCACAAACAAGTATAATACCATTAGGAGATTTTATTATTTTATTAAATATTTCGCTATTTCTAGCAGTTAATCCTAAATTACTAATGCCTAATAAATTGCTCATACCACCAAGTACCCTTATAACTATCTTTTCACCAAAAACAGTTGGTATGCTAGATACACGTAAATCTATTGTTCTTCCTTTTTCTTCAATTTCTATACGGCCATCTTGGGGTATTCTTTTTTCTGATATATCCATTTTAGCCATAATTTTAATACGGGTAACTAAGCTATTGTGTGCAGCTATATTTATCTCCATTTTTTCTATAAGCTGTCCATCTATCCTCATTCTTATTTTGGTATTATTTTTTCTTGGTTCTATATGTATATCACTTGCATTACTGGAAATAGCATTAAAAATTAGGGTATTAACAAATTTTACTATTGGAGAGTTCTCTATTTCATCTTTTAATTGCTCATCTAAATTTAATATAGAAAGCTTTTCTAGCTCAAATTGCTGATTTATATTAGCTCTAACCTCAGAAGATGTTTCGTCATAATATTGAGCTATAGACCTTTCTATATCTGTTTTAGTAGATAATACAAATTTAACATTACGCCCTGTTCTTACTTTTATATCGTCCATAAGGTAAAAGTTCATAGGGTCACTAGTTGCAATAACTACCATTCTTTCATTACATTCTATTGGTATAATTTTATTTTTTTCTGAGTAGCTTTTAGTTAAAAGGTCTAATGCGTTTAATTTTATTTTAAATTTAGAAAGGTCTGCATAGTCAACCTTTAACCTTTTTCCTAAAGCTCTAGCTATATCATCTTCTTTTACATATCCAAGCTCTATAAGCATATCACCTAATCTTTTACCTCTGGATTTTTGTACCTTTAAGGCATATTGTAGCTGTTCCTCTGTTATCATTTTATCTTGTAAAAGAACCTCACCTATAGGTATATTTTTATTGTTAAGCTTATTGATATTTTTATTTTCTTGTTGGCTTTTTAAATCCATCTATTTTCACTTCCTAAAAATTATTCATCTTTAAATATTATAGCAACATTATCATCGCCTTTTATAGAAATATTGTTATACTGCATATTTTGTATATTAATATACGATATTAATGGTTTATTCATACCTTCTATATTTAGCTCTACAATTAAATCACTTACATTTTTGTTACTCTTTTTAAATTTCAAATTAATATTACTTTTTATATCATCTTTATTTAAAATTACAGAGCTATCTTCCTCTGTTAATCTACCTGATAATATTTTTCCATTGTCAATCATAATATATTTATAATTTTTGTTTTTATTTTTAAGTATATCGTCTTTAGATACAATCTCTAAATATGTAGTTTGGTCAACACTATATTTTATGTAATTTAATGTGTTAATTATATTAGTGTTTGCAAGGCTATTTGTTTCTATATTATTACTAAATTTTATAAAATTAATATAAAATCCTGTTATCATAACAAGAACAACAGAAAATATTGCCATAGATATTATAACTTCTATTAATGTATATCCATCTTTATTTAAAAATTTTCTCATATTTTTCACCAAATTATATACTTATTTTTTATCTGGCTTTTTTATAAAAGCTTTAAGTTTTTCATTACTTTTTTCACTTATTTGCTCTTTTTGCAAGCAAGCAATCTCCTTAGGTAAATCTTTAAGACCTTCTTTTTTAACTAAAGTTATATTAGATAAATTTTCATCTTTTACATCTTTATTAGATAAAAATTTCTCTAAATTAGATACTATTTCTATTCTCTCTGTTGCAATTATATTATTATTTTTTGATATATCTGTGTAAGTAGAAAATGCTATAGTTATGGCAACTGCAAAAATAGAAAATATTGTAATAGCCACTATAATCTCTAATAAACTATATCCTTGTTTATTCATTTTATATCTCCTTTAGTTAATTAATATGGTATCTTTGCTGTTAAAGTTATTTCGTTTTTTAAATTATCTATAACTGTTACTTTTATTAAAGCCGTTTTAGAATCTTGTTCATAAAAAGATACTATAATATTATCTATATCTTCTCTTTCTTTTATAAAAAAATTACCTACTTCATTATCTTTACTATATTTTTTTAATAGTAATTTATCATTTTCAAAATAATCTTCCAAAACATTTATAGTAGATTTGGCTGTTAAATATAAATTTGTATCTATCCTATCTCTATTGTTTATGCTTATTTTATTACCTATAATCATAGTTAAAGATACACATAGCATACTAATAATTATAATAAAAATAGCAACTTCTATTAATATATACCCTTTATTATTTTTTAACATTATTATCACCTTTGTTTTATAGGTTATTTTATAACAAATTCCTTATCAATTTCCTCTTTATGTACTGTGTAAATAATCATTTTTATTTTTGATGCTAAATTGTCTTCTTCCATCATAGTAGAAAAATCTGTTATAGCCAATGTTTTTTTATATTTTTCAATGTTTTTTATAAAGTTTATTTTATCTTTATATTTACCTACAATTTCCAGTTCTATATTATATGAACTATTTAATATATCTGTAGGCATTACATCAACATTTTCTGTTGTTTCAGTTGTGTCCATAGTTGTTTGTTCTATAGACATTTCATCTATATCTTCACTATTGTCTTTAATGTTATTTTCAGATATTTTTATATTTGATATTTTTATATTTGATTTTTGAGCTACATTACTTAAAAAATAATGTATATTCTCACTATTAGTAGTTGAAAATATTTGATTTTTTAATTCATTATTTTTTTGAGTTAAATTTTCTAAATTTTTTGTATCTACTTGATTTTTTATATTTTCTATTTCTAATATTTCCTGTTGAGCCTTTAGCTCCTCATAAGCCTCTAATTTACTTTTATTCATATTTGATATATACAATCCAATAACATTAAAAAGCAAATAGTATCCTATTAAATTAATAAGAATAATAATAAGTGTTGTTTCTCTTTTGCTTAGTTTATTCATAACAAACCTCTTTATAAAATAATATTTATTTCAAATTTAAATTTACTGTCTAAGCTAGATGCACTACCACCTGTATATAGTATATTTTTAAATTTTTCATTTTGCCTTAATTTATTAACAAAAGTTATTGCATCTTTTTCAGATTGTCCATAGCATACTAGCTTTATTTCATTTAAAACCCAATCTATCTCACCTATATCTATTTGTTCAAATTTAGTATTTTCTATTTGATTTATTATATCCGATGAAACTTTGTTTGATTGTAAATAATTATTAAAAATCTCTGTAAGGACTTTTTCTTCATTAATAGCATATTTAAGGTTATTGCTTGTGCTATCAACTTGTTCTGCTTTTGTTATTTTTTTTTGCATAGAATTATATTTAATGTTTATTTTTATAGTGTTAAAAGCAAAATATACCATAGTTATACAAAATACTAGTATATATATTTTTATACTATTTTTTAATAAATTTCCTTTTATAAAACTTTTATTGTCATCTAGGTTAATGTCTATTTTAGGTTCAAAAAAATTTATTCCTTTATAGTTATTATTTTTCATTTTTTATCACTTCCTTAAAAGATTGCCAATAGCAATAAAAAATTTAGATATATCTATATCTACATTTGATTTTATATTTGCTATTTCTTTAATTTTTTCTGATGATGTGTTTGTGTTATTAGATATATAATCAGCTATTTCGTCCAAATCCTCTCTATCTCCGTATAAGTATATTTTTTGTATATCACCATTATTTAGTGACATAGAAAACTGAGTTATTTTATGTACTTCTTCATACACTCTTAGTAGTATTGGAGATATAAATATTGCCTCCTCTTGATGATGGTCTTGGTCATCTAAAAATGTTATATCATCATCTTTTTTAATATCTGATATAGCTATTTCTTCTAAAAGTTCATATTCATCTTCTTTATTTACTTCCTGGCTATTACCTTGTAAAAATATTTCCTCTCTCTTTATATCTTCAGATATATCCACATCTCTTTTATATAACACTATTTTTTTAGACATTAAGCTTAACATCATATCATTACCTGTTATATCTATAAATAAATTTATATCATCTTTTATATCTTCCCCATTTATACTATTATTTGAAATCTTATATATAGCATTTCTTTTAATATCTAAAGATTTAGGTACTAATCCACAGTTTGATATTACATTTTTATAGTCTTCTACTATTTTTAAAGGTACTCCATAAATAAGTATTTTATAAAAAATTTTATCATCTTCTTTTATTTCATTGCATACTTCATAATCCATTACTAAATTTATAGCATCTCCAAATAATTCTTGTATAGAGTTTTTTATAAGTTTATCTAAGTTACTATATTTTGTTTTTGGCAAAGTAATTTCTTTATAAACTGTATCGGTAGAATTAAAAGATATAAAACAATCTTTATTTTTTAGCCCGTATTCATTAACAATATCTGTTAATAATAATGTTAAATCTATTTTATTGTGTATATATCCATTATGTATATAAGATTTATCTATTTCTTTTATAAATGCTTTATTTATCTTTATTTTACTGCCTTGTTGCTCACCTTCAATTACTTTTATACAACTATCACATATATCTATTGAAACCGGCATATTTTTTCTCCTCTCAAATTAAATATTACCAATATTATTATACATAGTATAAATTGGAACAAAAGCTCCTGCTAATATAATAAGAACAACAATCCCAAAAATAATAATCATTATTGGCTCTATAATTGATGACATCTTTTGTATAGCATCTTCTGCAATCATATCATAATAGTCTGATGTTTCTGTCAAAATTTCTTCTAAAGAACCCGTTTCTTCCCCCACACTTATCATAGAGGTTACATTGTAAGGGAATATATCTGCTTTTATTAGTGCATCAGAAAAAGTCATACCATTTGTAATATCGTTAATAACATCTTCTAGCATACAATTTATGTATATATTGTTAATAACTTTTCCAGCCATTCTTATAGCATCTATAAGAGTTGTCCCACTTAAAAATAATGTACTTAAAGTTCTTGTAAAAATACCTGCTATCATAGCTATATACAATTTTCCTATTATAGGTGCTTTTACCTTAAATTTAGAAAAATCTTTTTTAAATTTATCTGTTTGAGAATATATAGAAAATACCACTAATAAAATTAATGTTACTATTAATACTGCAATCCAATTTTCTTTTAAAAATGTTGCTATATTAAACAGTGTACGACTAAATATATTCATATCTTCAGGACTTCCTATTATATCCATTATTTTAGGTAGCACTACACCAAACATAATAATAACAGATAATATACTTGCTACTAATAAAAATACAGGGTATACCATAGCTGACACTATTTTATTTCTTATTTTTATATCCTTTTCATATTGTATAGCTAGCCTTTTAATAGCCTCTTCTAAAGAACCAGTCATTTCACCAGCCTTTATCATATTAATCATAAACTCTGGAAATGCACCATTTAATGACTCCATAGCTTCAGATAAATTTTTACCTGTTTGTAGCTGTTCATATACTTCATATAATGCAATTTTAACTTTTCTATTTTTAGTTTGATTGTATAAAATTTCTAAACATTTTACAGAGTTTACACCAGATGATAACATAGATGAAAATTGCCTGCACATTAAAAATAATTCTTTTTTAGGTATTCTGTATTTATTTTCAAAAAGGTTGTTTTCTTCTGTATTTTTTACACTTATTAAATATTCTTTTCTTCCCTTTAAAATAAGGTTAAATTCTCCTAAACTATCTGCCTCTATAACTCCTTTTATATTTTCTCCATTTTCATTTATCGCTTTGTAAACGTATTTAGCCATTTCAAAATTCTCCTTTAAATATATTAGCTAAATTATTTTAGTTCATATAATCTCATAATAGTAGATATAGCTTCAACTACTTTATAATTATTTTTAGGGTTAAATTTATTTTTTGTATCACCTGTCATTATTTTAGAATTTGAAACTATTTGTATAGATTCTTTTGCCCAAGGTGATATTAAATTACTATCTAAGTATTGGTAATCAACATCTTTTATAGGGTATTCCATTTTTTTAATCAAATTTGCTAAAATAACTGCACTTTCTTCTCTAGTTATGTAGCTATTAGGTTCAAATCTGTTAGCTGTTTTACCAGATATTATACCTAGGCTATATGCTTTTGTAACATATTTATTATTTGTGTCAACAAAATTATTTTTTACATTTGTAGATATTTCAAATCCTGTTTTTTTCTCATAAAGCTTTATCATTATTTCACAAAACTCTGCCCTTGTTATATATTCATTTAATTTTACCTGTAAATTTTGAGATATAAAGTTTAAATTTATGGCATTTCTAACACTATTTCTTGCCCAGTTATCAATATTATTTATAGCTGTTTCATTTACATAAGAATTATTGCTCTTTTTTAGTATATAATTTTTATCTTTATAAATTACTTCAAAACTATTATTATCTATTTTTTTTATACTATTAAAAATAGGACTTATTAATTCTTCTCCTTCTATGGTAAAAACTCCATAAGTACCATCTTTAGTTTTTAGTATATCACTATATTCTTTAAAGGAATTTTCTTTATATTCAAAAATATTATCATACACAATATTAAATTCCTTATCTAATACACCTAAATAGTATTTTTGATTTTCTTCTTTTACTGTTATAAAGCTACCTGTTTGGCTATGTATATCTTTTATATAATATTTATTATTTGTTATAAAAGATTTTTCACCTTGTTTATTAACTTCATAATAATCGTATGTTTTATTAGGTTTATATTCTCCTACCAATAAATTCCCATTGTTTAATACAACAGCACTGCTCCAATTTTTATTACCAATTTTATTATTATTAATATCTAATATTTCTATATTTTCTACATTTATTATTTGTGAATTATCTTTTTTTATTTTAAAGTATTCTTGTTTTGGCTTAGTATCATTAGAGTATACATTTATATTAAATATAAAAACAAAAGCAATTATAACTACTATATTTTTTTTATTCATTTATAATACCACCTTTATTTTTGTCTATAAACAAATTATACTATAAATCTAAATTTTATTCAATTATTTTTCTTTTTTATTTTATAGTAGATTAAAATCAAGTATTTATTATATCTAATTATATCTGTATTTTATAATATTTTATATAAAAATATAACATCTAAATATAAATTATTTTTATATCCTATTTGTTCAAAAGTACATTTTACTTCATATCCAAATTTCTTATGTAAATTAATACTTGCATCATTTCCACCAGTTATAACTGATACTATTGCGTGAAAGTTTCTATTTTTAGCTTCATCTTCTATTTTTTGTAACAATAGGCTACCTATACCCATTCTTTTATAATTATTTCTTACATACACAGAAACTTCTACCGTTTTATCATAACCTCTATAATCTCTAAATGTAGATAAAGATGCCCACCCTACCACTTTATTGTCCATTAAACAAACTATTATAGGGAAATTTTTTTCTATATGCTCATAATACCATTTTTTTGTATCTTCTAAAGTTTTAGGCTCAAAATTAAAATTAAAATTCGTATTTATTATAGAATAATTTGTTATTTCATTTATTTGTTGTAAATGATTTTTTTCAGCATTTTTTATTATCATATTTTCTCCTTAATATTACTAAAGACCACCTTTATAGGTGGCCTAATCTATTATTCCTCTAATTTCTGTTAAATCTTTAATATTATATTTATCCATATAACTTTCGATACCATTTAAAACATCTATTGTAGCATAAGGGTTAATAAAATTAGCTGTCCCAACAGCGATACCACTAGCACCTGCTAATATAAATTCTATTGCATCATCACCATTTGATATACCCCCCATACCAATAATAGGTATATTTACCACTTTGCTCACTTGATAAACCATTCTAACAGCAATAGGTTTAATAGCAGGGCCACTCATACCACCCATTTTTTTTGCTAAAATAGGCTTTCTTTTATGTATATCTATCTTCATACCTGTAATAGTATTAATAAGTGATATTGCATCTGCACCACCTATTTCACTTGCTCTAGCAATTTCTGTTATATCTGTAACATTTGGTGTTAATTTTACAATAAGAGGTTGTTTTGCTTCTTTTTTTACACTAGAAACAACTTTTTCTACCATTTTAGCATCTGTTCCAAAGCTAAGGCAACCTTCAGCTACATTAGGGCAAGATATATTAAGCTCTAAAGCATCTACATCTGCACTTGCTAAACTTTTTGTAACTTCTATATATTCATCTAAAGAATGACCACAAACATTAACAATTATTTTTGTATCAAACTGTCTTAAAAATGGTACATCTTCTTTTATAAACACATCAACCCCAGGGTTTTGTAACCCTACACTATTTAGCATACCACCATAAACCTCTGCTATACGAGGTGTTTCATTTCCTATCCAAGGGGTGCTAGATACGCCTTTTACAACAACAGCTCCAAGTTTGTTTAAATCAACAAAATCGGTATATTCTTTACCACTACCAAAAGTACCAGATGCCGTCATAACAGGGTTTTTAAACTCTACATTGCCTATTTTAAAACTTAAATTTTTCATTTATATACCACCTCTAAAGAATTAAAAACAGGACCATCTTTACAAACTTTTTTGTAAACAGGTGTACCATTTTCAAGTATTTTTACAACACAACCAACACAAGCTCCTATACCACAAGCCATTCTTTCTTCCATAGATACTTGTGTATAAATATCCTTTTCTTTAGCATACTCTGTTAAAGCTAAAAGCATAGGCTTAGGCCCACAAGAATATATATAATCACCTGTTATATCTTCCCTTTTCATAAGCTCAACAACATTTCCTTTAAATCCTACTGAGCCATCATCTGTTGCCACATAAACTTTAGCTCCTATTTTTTCAAAATCTTCTTTTAAAAATTGACCTGTTCTAAAACCTAAAACAACTATTTTTTTACCTTTTACCTGTTTGCAAGTTTCTAAAAGAGGAGGTATGCCTATCCCACCACCTACAAAAATATGTGTTTTTTCTTCTTCAAAAATTTTATAACCATTTCCACAATTACCTAAAACTCTAATTGTATCTCCTTGTTTCATAGTAGAGAAAAGACAAGTGCCCTCACCTATTTTTTGATAAACAAGCCTTAAAGTTTCTTTTTGTTTATCTATTTCACAAATACTTATAGGACGTGGCAATAAATTTTTATTATTATCAGGATAAAGCTTTACAAACTGCCCTGCTTTAGCATTTTTTGCTAAGCTTGTTTTTAAAACCATATCAAAAATATCAGGTGCTATTTGCTCATTTTTTAAAATTTTAGCATTTTCTATTGTTTTTTTCATAATTTAGCCCCTTTCGTATAGAATTATTAATATAATTTATAATTTAAATCAAATTCACCCTTTATGTCTATATATTTTACTTTTAAATAATAAATTTCATTTTTATCTACTTTTAAAGTTTTTTTAATATTTTCATTTTTAAAATTAATTATAGAATTTTTATTTTTATCCAACAAGTAACCAGAAAAATTTCCATTTTGTATATTAATATTTAAATTAAAGTCAAGATTATTAAAATCTCTTGTTTTAACCTTTTGTATTACATACCCTGTGCCTTTTTTTGTATTAAGGGATACACCATATTTATAAAATGAAGAATATTTAGAAAACCCCATATTAAACATTTTAAAATGTAATGGATAACCTAAATTAAATCTAATTAAAAAGACAATAACTAATATTAAAATTAGATTTAAACAATATAGTATAAAATGAACATTATAAATAAAGTCATTATCCATAAATATCTCTCCTTTTAAATATAAATATAACAAACTTTTTAAATACTGTATGTTAAAAAATAGTTATCCCTATATATTTTTATTCTTAAAAATATACAGCATATAATTATATTTAAATATAACATATTCCCTTAAAAGTTAATATATTTTTAAGGGAATATATAAAATTATTTTAAATCTTTAGATATATCAAATAGTTGTAAATCTTCTAATTTAATATCTTTTTCCATAACTTCAAGCATTGCTACCAAAGTATCTAGAGAGGTAATAAGCGTAACAGCACTTTCAACGGCAGTTCTTCTAATTTTAAAACCATCGCTTTCAACGTCGTTTCCTTTTTCTGGTATATCTACAATTAAATCTACAATACCACTTCTTATAATATCTAAAATATTAGGCACACCTTCGTTTATTTTTTTAACTTTTTGTACATTTATACCTGCTTCTTCAATAGCCTTAGCCGTACCAGATGTAGCTATAAGCCTACAACCTAAAGCATCAAAACGTTTAGCTATATTTTTAAATTTTTCTTGGTCTCTATCTCTAATAGTTGCAACTATTGTGCTATTTCTTTTTGGTATTTTCATTCCAGATGCTATAAAACCTTTATATAGAGCATTTTGTAAATTATACCCAAGGCCTAAAACCTCTCCTGTTGACCTCATCTCTGGCCCTAAGCTAACTTCAACTTGTGGCAATTTTTCTGTTGAAAACACTGGAACTTTAACAGATATAACTTTAGGTTCTTCTGCAATTTTTGTTCCAAGCCCCATATCTTTAAGTTTTTCACCAAGCATTATTTTAGTAGCTATATCAATAATAGGCACACCTGTTACTTTACTAATATAAGGTACTGTTCTTGAAGAACGAGGGTTTACCTCAATAATATTAAGCTCACCTTTATATTCTATAAACTGTATATTTATCATACCTATTACTTTAAGAGCAACTGCCATTTTTTTAGTAACTTCCATTATTTCTTGTCTAATCTCTGGAGTTACATTTTGTGGTGGATATATAGAGATACTATCACCAGAGTGAACACCAGCACGCTCTAAATGTTCCATTATACCTGGTATAAACACATCTTCTCCATCACATATAGCATCTACTTCTAGCTCACGACCATTTATATATCTATCTATTAAAACAGGATTTTTGCTATCTTTTTCAAATGCATCTGTTAAATATTTTACTAGCCCCTCTTCTTCATAAGTTATTTCCATACCTTGCCCACCTAAAACATAAGAAGGACGTACTAAAACAGGAAAACCAAGCTCATTAGCAACTTTAACACCTTCAGAAACGCTCCAAACACCTTTACCTTTAGGACGTACAATACCAAGACTTTCTAATATTTCATCAAATTTTTCTCTATCTTCTGCTGCATCTATTTGCTCTGGTTTTGTACCTAAAATAGGAATATTCATTTCATCAAAAAAGTTTGCAAGCTTAATAGCTGTTTGCCCACCAAATTGTAAAATAACACCATTTGGTTTTTCTTCTTCTACAATGTTTAAAACATCTTCTTCTGTTAAAGGCTCAAAATAAAGTTTGTCAGATGTATCAAAATCTGTACTTACCGTTTCTGGATTATTATTAACAATAATTGTTTCTACACCTGCATCTTTTAAAGACATAATAGAACGTACAGAACAATAGTCAAATTCTATACCTTGTCCTATTCTTATAGGCCCTGAACCTATAACTAATACCTTTTTCTTATTTGTTACAATAGCTTCATTTTCTTCATCATAAGTTGAATAATAATAAGGTGTAACTGCTTCAAATTCTCCTGCACAAGTGTCAACCATCTTATAAACTGGTAATATATTATTTTGTTTTCTAATCTCATAAATTTTAGGTGGTTGCACATTTAAATATCTTGCTATAATTTTGTCTGAAAAGCCTTTTTCTTTGTAAAATCTTAAAGTATCTATATCCAAATCTTCAATAGACATTTGTTTTAATGCCTCTTCCATATCAACGATACCTTTTATTTTGTTTACAAAAAATGGGTCCATACCTGTTATTTCACAAACTTTTTCTACACGGTAGTTTCTTCTAAGCATCTCTGCAAGGTCAAAAAGCCTCTCATCATCTGGTACCTGAACACGTTTTTTAAGCTCTTCTAAATCTCTATTTGTAGAAGATTTTCTTTCAAGACCATATTGACCTATCTCTAAAGAACGTATGCCTTTTAAAAGTGCCATTTCAAAATTATTAGCAATAGCCATAACTTCCCCTGTTGCCATCATTTTTGTACCAAGTGTTCTCTTTGCACCATAAAATTTATCAAAAGGCCATCTAGGTATTTTTAAAACAACATAGTCTAATGTAGGCTCAAAACAAGCAAATGTTTTACCTGTAACTTCATTTTTAATTTCATCTAAATTATATCCTAAAGCAATTTTTGCTGCCACCTTAGCTATAGGATAGCCTGTTGCTTTTGATGCTAAAGCTGACGAACGGCTAACACGAGGGTTTATTTCTATAACAGCATAGTTGTAGCTATTAGGGTCTAAAGCAAACTGTACGTTACAACCACCTTTTATCTCTATAGAATTTATAATATTAATAGCAGCTGTTCTAAGCATTTGATATTCTCTATCTGTTAAAGTTTGGGCAGGAGCAACTACAATGCTATCGCCTGTATGTACACCAACAGGGTCTACATTTTCCATACTACATACTGTAATACAATTACCAGCACCATCTCTAATAACTTCAAATTCTATCTCTTTCCAACCTTTAATACTTTTTTCTATTAAAACTTGTCCCACACGGCTAAAATGTAACCCTTGAGCACAAATTTCTCTAAACTCATCTTCATTTTCTGCTATACCGCCACCTGTACCACCAAGGGTATAAGCAGGTCTTATTATAACAGGGTAACCTATTTTTTGTGCAAAATTAACCCCATCTTCAAGGTCTGTTATAATTTTACTTTCAATTATAGGTTGATTTGTTCTTTCCATAAGTTTTTTAAAGCTATCTCTATCTTCTCCCTCTTTTATAGCTTCGATAGATGTACCTATAACTCTAACGTGGTATTTATCTAAAATACCTTTATCATAAAGCTCACAAGCAAGGTTTAACCCTGTTTGCCCTCCCATACCAGCTATTATGCTATCTGGTCTTTCTTTATCTATTACTTTTTCTAAAAAATCTACGTTAAGAGGCTCTATATAAGTATAATGTGCCATACCTATATCTGTCATAATAGTAGCAGGGTTAGAGTTTACTAAAACAACCTCTATACCTTCTTCTTTAAAAGAAGAAACAGCCTGTGTTCCTGAATAGTCAAATTCGGCTGCTTGCCCTATAACAATAGGTCCAGAGCCTATAACAAGTACCTTCTTAATAGATATATCTTTTGGCATACTATTTACCCTCCTCTATAATTTTTAAAAATCTATCAAATAAAAACTGCATATCAAGTGGTCCTGGGTTTGCTTCTGGGTGAAACTGTACGCTATAAATAGGTTTAGTTTTATGCTTAATACCCTCTATGCTTCCATCATTTACATTTATAAAAGTTGGCTCTACATCATCTGATAAATCACATACAACAAATTCGTGATTTTGTGATGTTATAAATACATTACCTGTTTTTAAATCTTTAACTGGGTGGTTACCTCCGTGATGACCAAACTTTAATCTCTTTGTGTTACAACCTAAAGCTAGCCCTAAAATTTGATGTCCTAAACAAATACCTAAAACTGGTATTTTAGTATCAATAAGTTTTTTTACAACATCTACAACAGTTGGTATATCTTTAGGGTCTCCTGGTCCATTTCCTAAAAATATTGCATCTGGATTAACTTTCATTATTTCTTCATATGTTGCAAAAGCTGGAAATACACTAAGTTTGCACCCTCTTTTTTCAAGCTCTTTTAAAATACCTTTTTTAATACCACAATCTAACACTGCAAGATGTGTCCCATTTCCATTTATAGTATATTTTTCTGGTATAGTAACCTCTTTTACAGCATTTTTATTTGTATAAGTATCAAACTTTTGTTTTATTTGAGACTCAGTTAAATCTTCTCTAATAGTAATAATACCACGCATAGTTCCACTATTTCTTAAAGTTCTAGTTAAGGCTCTTGTATCTATACCCTCTATCCCCATTATTTTATGTTGATTTAAAAAGCCCTCTAGCTCCATTTCACAACGCCAGTTATTAGGTAAATCACATTTTTCTCTTACAACAAATCCCTTTAAATAAGGCTTAATACTCTCCATATCTTCAAGGTTTATACCATAATTGCCTATAAGAGGGTATGTCATTGTTACTATTTGCCCTGCAAAAGAAGGGTCTGTTAAAGTTTCTTGATAGCCTGTCATACCTGTTGTAAAAACAACCTCTCCTACTGTTTCTTTTATATATCCAAAAGCTTTTCCGTTAAAAACTTTTCCGTTTTCTAATATTAACTTTGCTTTAATAGATTTTTTATTCAATTAAATGCACCTCCTTAAGTCCTCTTTCATATCAATAACAGCTTGTCTACTAGCTTTAGCAAAATCTTTATCTTTAAGATTTTTAAATTCTTCTTTAAGATGATTTGCAATAATTCCTCTTGAAGAGTTTATAATAGCACCAAGTCCATTTTTATCAAAACAAACTGCTAAATCTTCTGCTTTTCCTCCTTGAGCCCCATATCCTGGTACAAGGAAAAAGCTATTAGGCATTATTTTTCTAAGAGTTTTAGCTTGCTCTTTATGGGTTGCTCCAACAACTGCTCCAACCTCACTATAACCATTTTTACCTATAAGGTCTTTACCCCATTTATCAATAAGAGCACCTATTTTTTCATATAAAGGCTTTCCATCTACCAATAAATCTTGTATTTCTCCACTATTAGGGTTAGATGTTTTTGCTAGTATAAACAAACCTTTTTCATACTTTTTACAATCTTCTAAAAATGGTGTAATACTATCTGAGCCTAAATAAGGGTTAAGTGTAATAAAATCTTGTTTAAAAACATCAAAGCTATTTTCTTTTACTATGGCTCTACCTATATGTCCATCAGAATATGCCTCTGCTGTAGATGCTATATCACTTCTTTTTATATCACCTATTATAATTAAATCCTTTTCTTTAGCGTATTCTATAGTTTTTAAATAAGCTTTAAGTCCATCTATGCCATATCGTTCATACATTGCTATTTGTGGCTTAACTGCTGGTATAAGGTCATATATTTCATCTATTATATATTTGTTAAAATCATACATAGCCTCTGCTGCTGCTTTTAGGCTATGCCCATACTTTTCATATTTTTCCTCTATAATAAAGCTTGGTATATAATCTAGCCTTGGGTCTAAACCTACAACAATGGGACTACCTGTTTGGTTAATCTTATCTATAAGCTTATCTATAACCATTATTTATACTCCTCTCTAAGCTGTCCGTTTTCTACTATTATTTTTCCATCTACTAAAGTATATAAAACTTTTCCTGTTACTTCTCTATTATTAAAAGGACTATTTTTCCCTTTAGATACAAAATTTTCTATGTTTATTTTATATTTTACATTAGGGTCTATTATAGCAATATCTGCTTTAGCTCCTATTGATAAATGCCCTAAATCTTTTCTTCTTAAAACTTTTGCTGGATTTTTTGTAAGTTTTTCTATCATTTTAAATGGAGTTAAAACACCTTTTTCTACAAGCTCAGATATACTAAGGCTAAGTGCTGTTTCAAGCCCTACAATCCCATTTAAAGCACGCTCAAACTCACAATTTTTTTCATCTATATGATGGGGTGCGTGGTCTGTTGCTATAACTTGTATTGTATCGTTTTTTAAAGCTTCTATAATAGCTGCTCTATCTTGCGTACTTCTTAAAGGTGGGTTCATTTTATAATTACCATCATAATCTGTTATATCTTCATCTACTAATGTAAAATGATGAGGTGTAGCCTCTGCTGTAACTTTTGAGCCTCTAGCTTTAGCATCTTTTATTAAATCCACTGCACCTTTTGTGCTTATATGGCAAAGGTGTATAGGTGCTTTTAAACTATCTGCTAAAATAATATCCCTAGATACTATAACATCTTCGCTTTCATTGGATATACCTTTTAAACCAAGCTTAGTAGCTGTATCTCCAGCATTCATACTTCCACCTGCAAGGGTTACATCTTCACAATGAGAAAAAACTGGTATATCAAACATCTGAGCATATTTTATAGCTGTTTTCATTAAAGAAGCATTTTCAACAGTAAAACCATCTTCCGATATAGCACAAGCACCTGCTTTTGCCATTTTACCTATATCAGAAAGAGCCTCCCCTTTTTGCCCAACTGTTATAGCTCCAACAGGTAATACTCTACATACACCTTCACGTTCTGCTTTCATTTTAATATATTCTACCAATATTTCATTATCTGTAACAGGCTTTGTGTTTGGCATACAACATATAGATGTAAACCCCCCCATAACGGCACTTCTTGTGCCTGTTGCTATTGTTTCTTTATGTTCATATCCTGGCTCTCTAAGATGAACGTGTAAATCTATAAATCCAGGAGTAACCCACATATTGTTAGCATCTATAGTTTTATCAACAGATTCTGTTATATTTTGTTCAATTTTTTCAACAATACCGTTACTAATTAATATGTCCATTTTTTCATCTACATTGTTTAAAGGGTCTATTAATCTACCATTTTTTATTAATATTCTCATATACATTCTCCTATCTATTATCTAATAAAAGCTTTAAAATAGCCATTCTAACAGCAACACCATTTTTTACTTGTTCATTTATTATAGAGTTTTTGCCATCTATAACATCTGTGCTAAGCTCAACTCCTCTATTAACAGGCCCTGGGTGCATAATTGTAACATCATCTTTTGCAAGGCTTAACATATCTTCTTTAAGTCCAAAAAATTGATGATATTCTCTAGTATTAGGAAAAGGCATTTTCTTTTGTCTTTCAAACTGAACCCTAAGCCCCATTATAACATCAGCATTTTTTATTCCATCTTCTATATTATTTACAACTTTAACCCCTTTAGCCAAAGTTTCCATATTTTTAGATACTAATGTAGAAGGCCCTGCTAGGGTTACATTAGCTCCTAATTTTGTAAGTCCAAAAACATTACTTCTAGCTACACGGCTATTAGCTATATCTCCTATTATAGCTACATTAAGTCCTTCTATTTTACCCTTTTCTTCTAGTATACTATACATATCTAAAAGAGCTTGTGTTGGGTGTTCATTACTACCATCTCCAGCATTTATAACAGATGCCTTTACATTTTTTGCAAGTAAATGGCTAGCACCTGTTAAAGAATGTCTTATAACCATAGCATTTATTCCCATTTGGTCTAACGTAACACCTGTATCAATAAGACTTTCTCCTTTATTAACACTACTTGTTGCTATGCCTAAATCTTGTGGCTTTGCCCCTAAATAATCGGCTGCTAACATAAAAGACATTTTAGTTCTTGTGCTATTCTCATAAAATAACGTTACAACGCTTTTATTTTTTAATTCGTCATTTCTAAGACAAGTGTTGTCTATCTTCTTTTTCATATCTTTAGCAGTATGTAGTATAGACAAAATTTCATCTTCTTCTAAAGATTTTATCTCAAGCAAATCTTTTCTTTTTAACATAAAGCAACCTCCTAAATTTTATACAATGCCTAAAAAAAAAGCAATAAACTGAGAAAATATAAATAAACTCATCTATTGCTATAAAGTATAATAAAATTAAATGAAAAAATAGAAAAAATAATATTGAAAACATTTGTTTTAAAAAGATTATCCATATCTATTCCTCCTTTAATTATCAAATCTCTTAATTTGCTTTTAAAATTTTACCATTACAAAAGTATTTTGTCAATAAAATTTTTTAAAATATGTAATGTTTGTCATTATTACATATATTTTTATTAAATTAATATAATATTTTTAATATTAGTTACATTGATTATACACATAATATTATTGTAAAATGATTATATATTATTTTAAGAAAGGATTTTTATTATGGTTATAAAACAATTAACTATTTTATTTTTTATTAGTTTTTTAAGCGAGCTAATATCTAGCCTTTTACCCTTTACATTTCCTGCTAGCTTAATGGCAATAATTATTTTGTTCATATTGCTATATTCAAAATTATTAGGTATGAAAAATATAGAAACTGTTGGAGAGTTTTTACAAAAACATATTGCTATATTTTTTATTCCTCCAGCTATATCTTTAATGGACGAATTTCCTTATATAAAAGATAAATTAATACCTATTTTATTTATTACAGTTGTTAGTTTTTTATTAACATTTTTATCAACTGCTTATACTGTAAAAATTGTAATTAAAATACAAGAAAGGATACAAAAAAATGGAACAAATCTTAAATAGCCCTCTTTTTGGGATTAGTATTACACTTATAGCATTTGAAATAGGAACACTTATTTATAAAAAAATTAAATCTCCTTTATTTTCTCCTTTTATATTATCTATAATATTTATTATTAGCTTTTTGTTAGTATTTAAAATACCCTCTAGTAGCTATCAAAAAGGTGGGGATATAATAAACTTAATGCTTACTCCTGCAACTGCTGCTCTAGCTATATCTATGTATAATAAAATAAAAATAATTAAGAATAATTTTTTACCTATTATAATAGGAACATTTGTTGGGTCTTTAGTATCCATAACTAGCATTATATTTATGTGTAAATTATTTGGTCTAGATGATGGTATAAAATATGCTATGATACCAAAATCTGTGACTATGCCTATAGCTTTAGATTTATCTCAAAAAACTGGAGGAACTGTTGCCGTTACTATAACTTGTGTATGCTTATCTGGTATTTTAGGTGCTGTATTTTCTCCTGCGTTAATAAAAATATTTAAATTAAATAATCCCATAGCATCTGGCCTTGCTATTGGTACATCTAGCCATGGTGTTGGTACATCAAAAGCCATAGAAATAGGAGAAACAGAAGGTGCATTAAGTGGCATAGCAATAGGTCTTGCTGGTATTATGACAGTGGTAATTTATACATTTTTATAATTATATCAATTCTAAGGATAGCCTTAAATTAAAAATTACTCTATATAAACTAACTATTACCTTTATTTGATTATTTAAAATAACCAATAATTTATCCTGTATATTTTTAAGATTATTTTTACTTGATAAAAGCTCATTTTCTAAATTTATCATATCTTTTTTATTATGTATTTTTGTATTGTACAATGATATATTTTTTTCTTCCTTAATTATTATATCATTATACTCTTTAAAACAACTCATTTGCTCTTCTGTAAGGTTTTGTTTATTTTTTATTATTTGGTTAAATTTAATGCTTATACTGTTAGATATTTTTTTCTTTTCCGTTAATAAACTATTTATTACATTAAAATTATTATCTATTTCTATCATAATACTATTTATATCTTCAACTTTTGTTTTTTTAGTTTGATTTTTATGTATTTTTATATTATTTGTATGTAATTTATATTCTCTATAATCAAATTTTTCTAATGGTGTAGATAATAGAGAAAATAACATTATGCTGTTTAAAATTATATCCATATTTTAACACTCCTTTATTTATGTAAAACCATAAATTTTTAATTAACTACATATAATATAATACCTTATAAATGTGAATATATTATGAATATATAATTAATAAATAGTTAAAATGTAATTTATAATATAATTTTCATATAAATATATATAATTTTTTTGAATTTTAAACTAAATAATGTACAAAACTTATATTTAAATTATATATAATTTATAATTTTTAAACAAGTAATTAAAATCACTTTTTTAAAGGATAGCTTTAATTTTTATCTATCTTTTTTAATTTATAGTTTATTCTATTTACATTACATACCAATTAATAATTTTTTAAAAGTTATTATTTTGTTATATTGTTATCATTTTACATAAAAATACATAAGGAAATACCGTCTATATATCTAGCGGTATCTCCTTATGTATTTTTAAATTTTCATACTAAGTGAAATTCTCTTTTTATCTACATCAACCGATAAAACTTTAACGTCTACAACATCTGATACACTTACTACTTCCAATGGGTGTTTTATAAATTTAGTTGTCATTTCAGATATATGTACTAAACCATCTTGATGAACACCAATGTCAATAAAAGCTCCAAAATCTATAACATTTCTAACAGTTCCTTTTAATACCATACCTTCTTGTAAATCTTCCATAGTTAAAACATCACTTCTAAGAACAGGTGCAGGCATTTCATCTCTTGGGTCCCTACCTGGTTTTTCCAATTCTTTTATAATGTCTACCAATGTTGGCTCACCTACATTTAGTTCTTTTGACAATTTATGTATGTCTATACTTTGGCTAATTTTATTACCAAGTCTATTAATATCTAAGTTTAGCTTTTCAATAAGGCTTTTAGCAACATCGTAACTTTCTGGATGCACAGAAGTACTATCAAGTATTTGCTCTCCATCTGTTATTCTTAAAAATCCTGCACATTGTAAAAATGCTTTAGGCCCTAATTTACTTACTTTTAAAAGTTCTTTTCTATTTTTAAACTTCCCATTTTCTTCTCTATATTTAATAATATTTTTTGCAACAGATGAAGATACCCCAGATATATAAGATAATAAAGAGGCTGATGCTGTGTTTAAATCTACACCTACATTATTAACGCAACTTTCTACAACACCACCTAGCATTTCAGATAATCTTTTTTGGTTCATATCGTGCTGATATTGTCCTATACCTATACTTTTAGGGTCTATTTTTACAAGTTCTGCCAATGGGTCTTGTAGCCTTCTACCAATGCTAACAGCACTTCTAAGGGCTACATCATAGTCTGGAAATTCCTCTGCACCTAATTTTGATGCAGAATATACAGAAGCTCCTGCCTCATTTACTATAATATAAAATAATGGTATGTTTAGCTCTTTTATTAAGTCCACCACAAACAATTCACTTTCACGAGATGCAGTTCCATTACCAATAGCAATAATTTCAACATTATATTTTTTAATATGCTCTGATAACAATTTTTTAGCTTCTTCTATTTTAGGTTTAGAGTTAGTAGTTGGGTATATAACACCTGTTTGTAAAACATTCCCTATACCATCTATAACAGCTATTTTACATCCTGTCCTAAAACCAGGGTCTATTGCTAAAACAACTTTATCTTTTATAGGTGCTTGCATTAACAATTGTTTTAAATTTTCTCCAAAAACTTTAATAGCACCTTCTTCAGACTTTTCTGTTAAATAGCTTCTTATTTCCCTTTCTATTGATGGTGCTATAAGCCTTTTATAGCTATCTTCTATTGCCTCTATTATGTATTTGCTATTATTTTTTAATATTTTAGATTGTAATATTTTTAAAATATCATCTAAAGGTTCTTCTATTTTTACATTTAAAAATCCTTCTTTTTCTCCCCTATTAATAGCTAATATTCTATGCTCCGCTATTTTATTTACAGGTTCTGAAAAATCATAATACATATCATATACCGATGATTCTTCCTTATTAGCTTTTGAAACTATAACACCTTTTTTGAAAAACTCTTTTCTTATTATTGTTCTATAATCTGCATTATCTGATATAATCTCTGCTATAATATCTTTAGCACCGTTTATAGCATCTTCTATTGTTTCTATATTTTCATTTAAAAAATCCTTAGCTATTTCCTCTATGTTATTATTTTCATCTTGCTCTAAAATAATAATAGCTAAAGGCTCTAACCCTAGCTCCTTAGCTATTATTGCTCTTGTTCTTCTTTTAGGTCTAAAAGGTCTATATATATCATCTATTTCTGTTATAGTTTTAGCATTATCTATTGCTAAAGATATTTCATCAGTTAATGCTTCTTGTTCTTCTATAAGTTTTTTAGTCTGCTCTTTCTTTTCATCTAAATTTCTAAGATAGTTTAATCTATCAAAAACTTCTCTTAAAATTTGGTCATCTAAAGCACCTGTCATTTCTTTTCTATACCTAGCTATAAAAGGTATAGTATTTCCCTCATCTATTAATTTTATTACATTTTCTAGATATGATTTTTTTATATTAAACTCCTGCTCTAAACTATCTATTATACTACTCATTTGTACCACCTTTATTGATTTATTTCTTTTATTACGTCATTAAATATGCCATAAAATTTATAGCTTACATCATCTAAAAATTCCATTAGTAAAAATGTACATACACTAAATCCTCTAGGGTAGGATATACTCCCTGGATTTAATATTAAAAAGTCATTTTCAAAAAGAGAAAATGGACTATGTGTATGTCCATATAATCCTATATTAACACCTATTTCATTTAATCTATAATATAGTCTATCTATACCAAAATATACGTTATATTCGTGTCCGTGAGTTAAAAAAACTTTATGTCCGTTAATATCTACTATTTTTTCATTAAGTATTTCTGTAAAATCATTATTACCTGCCACTTGTAAAAAAATCTTATCTTTACATATTTTTTTTATTTTTTCTACATCTTCTACATAATCTCCCAAATGTATTATTCCAGACACTTCACAATTAAACATTTTTATAGCTTTTTCCATATTTTTAATATTAGCGTGGCTATCGCTAAATACTAATATTTTCATAAAATCACACCATTTTTTCTAATATTTTTTTCATTTGTTGTAAAGCTTTACCACGGTGGCTTATTTTATTTTTTTCTTCTAAAGATAGTTCTGCTGATGTGCATTTTAGCTCTGGTATATAAAATATTGGGTCATACCCAAAGCCATTTGCCCCTTTTATTTCATACCCTATAATACCTTCAACTGCACCCCTTGTTGTAATAGGTTCATTATTTGGCATAGCAAGTGCTATAACACTTACAAACCTTGCACCTCTTTTTTCTTCTTCCACATCTTTTAACATTTCTAATATTTTATTATTCTTTATTTCATAAGGAGTATCTTCTCCCATATATCTAGCAGAATATACACCAGGCTCTCCATTAAGATAATCTATCTCTAGTCCAGAATCATCTGCCAAAACAATTTTATTAGAAAAATTCATTATTTCTACTGCTTTTTTTATAGCATTTTCTTCAAAAGTTTTACCGTCTTCTAAAATATCTATATCTATGCCTGCCTCTTCCATAGATTTTACTATATAATCTCCACCTAAAATGGCCTGTATTTCTTTAATTTTACCCTTGTTCTTTGTAGCAAAAATTATTTCTTTCATAATATTACCTCTTAAAATCATTATATATTATAGTTATTTTATAATAATTTTATAAAGTAGTCAATAAATTAGTTAGTTCTTTCCTTTAAATATACATTTTGGTTATAATCCATTATCTCTAAATCTTCTCTATTATATTTAAATACTAAGTTTCCTTCTGGCAAAACTTTAAATTTATTTTCTATTAAAAATGTAACACTTTTTATATCTTCAAACTGAAAACAAGTGTGTAAAATTTGCCTTATAAGATTAGTTTCATAATAATTTCCTCCACCATAATTTTCAATATTTTTATTAAAGTTTATAAATAAATTGTTATTTATAATTTTTGTATTTAATACTTTTGTTCCTTCTGGTATATAATTAATACTATTTTTACTATTGTATAAATATGTTTCTAGTAGTAATTTAATTTTGTATTCGTCCATATAATCTCCTAAAATTACATATTCATCAAATGTCAACCTTTCATCAATATCGTTTTCTAAATAATAAATTTTATAAAAGTCTTGAGCATTTACTATTATACTGGCATTTAATATATATGATAAAACTAAAAGTATAGCACATTTTTTTTTCATAATAAATCACCTCATATTTATTGTATTTTATTAAATATATCTATTCAATATATTTTAAATACAAAATTGTTATCAAAACATATAATATAATTTATAATATTACATTTAAAAAAAATATAAACTTGTTTTCGACTAATAATAGTATCATTTAATTTACTAGCAAATAATCTTTGTTGTAATATACTTAAAAAAATTAAGTAAAATAATTTTTATACACACGATTTTTATATTAAAATAAATAATAAAAAAGCAATTTATAATAGCTTAAATCCTATAAAATAAAGAATTATGCTAATATAAATTGCTTATTTTAAATATCAACAGTTTAGTGTTTAATTAATAATTTATTTTGCTTCGCAAACACCACAACCACTGCCAAAGCTACCTTGCATCATAAAGATTAATAATATTAAGATAAGCATACTGCTATCTCCAAAGATGCCACAGCCTCCAAAATTACCTTGCATCATCATTAATAAAAAGATAATTAAAATAAAGTTATTTCCTCCAAAATTCATAATTATTACCTCCAAAAAATTTTATATTTTAATTATATGCACGCAGTTTAAAATAATTGCCAAAATTTTAAAAAAATTATTTAAACAAGCCTAAAATTGTTGTACAAGTATATTTTTTGTAAAAATTAATAACATTTTACAAATTTTAGCATAAACTAAATTATAAATTATTAGAAAGGGATTTAATATGGGTAATATAGAATTAATAGTTGAAAGTAATCTATCTTTAGAAGATGAAAGTACACTAAAATCTATTGCTAATATAAAATATAAAATACCTTTAATAAATGCTATTGTTATAGAAATAAACGAAGATAAGCTAGAAAATTTAAAAAATTTAAAATGTTTAAAAACTGTTTTTCAAAATACTCATATAACTATGCAAATGGATACTGCTAGAAAAACAGTAAATGCTAACATTGTTCAAGAAAACGGCTACACAGGAAAAGGTATAGGTATAGCTATTTTAGATACAGGTATATGCCCTATAAAAGATTTCTTATACCCAAAAAATAGAATAATAGCCTTTAAAGATTTTATAAACAATAAAACTAAACCTTATGATGATAATGGGCACGGAACTCACGTTGCAGGTATAGCAGGTGGAAATGGTATAAATTCTAATGGTAAATACAGGGGTATAGCAACTAATTGTAACCTAATTGGAGTAAAAGTATTAAATAGCGATGGCACTGGTAACGCCTCTGATGTTCTTGCAGGGTTACAATGGATTGTTGACAATAAAGAAAGATATAATATAAAAGTAGCTAATCTATCTATTGGTACAAACAACACTTCATCTAATGACCCATTGGTAAAAGCAGTAGAAAATATGTGGGATAGTGGTATTGTTATTACTATTGCCGCTGGAAATGATGGCCCTAAAAACCATACTATTAGCTCACCTGCTATAAGCAAAAAGGTTATAACTATTGGAGCATCTGATGATAATATAACTGCTAATATATGGGGAAACAACCTTATCAATTTTTCTGGTCGTGGTCCTACATTAGAATGTGTTGTAAAACCTGATGTATTAGCACCAGGTGTTAATGTTATATCTTGTCTATCTAACAATATATCAAAACAATCTAATGAGATTGTAGATAAAAACTATTTTTCTTTAAGTGGAACATCAATGTCTACACCTATTGTTTCTGGGGCAATAGCATTACTTCTTGAAAAATACAACCATTTGAAACCAGATGATGTTAAGCTTATGCTAAAAAAATGTTGTAAAAATTTACATTTACCAAAAAATCAACAAGGTTGGGGATTAATAGATATTTATAAATTGTTATCTCAGGAGGTATGTTATGCAAGAAAATAATGTTATATATGAAATAGCTCAAAAAATGCAAGATAAGCAAGTAATAGAAAATGATATAAAAGAAGCTTTTGGCCTAATTACAAATTTATTTAAAACAAAATATATAGACAAAATAAATTTAGAATTAAAAAATAATATAGATAATTTAAAAAAGAACCCTTCAAAAGAAATTGCATTACTAAATGCTATTAAACCATTTATACTAGAAGAAAACCATAAAAATATAGATAATGCCATAAATATAGTAACAAATGTGTCTGCTTTAAGCTATATGATTCCTAAAAATATACAAAATAATGTTGTAAAAGTAAACACATTAGATGTTGACCCTTCTGTTAAAGAAGATGGCGTATACGATATTGATGAGAACTGTTTATTTTCTATAAATAACAGTTTTAATATGTCTAATAATGTAGTCTTTTTGGTTATTATTCTACTATTATTTAAGCTATAATTATTGATTAATCTTTATGCCTATGTTACTATAATATAAAAACATATAAGGAGATAAAAATGATAGAAAAAATTAAACAACTTGTTGACAAACTTAATAAAGCTAGAAAAGCCTACTATCAAGAAAGCTATGAAATAATGTCTGATTTTGAATATGACAAATTGTATGATGAGCTAGAGGCATTAGAAAATAAAACAGGCATAGTATTATCTAATAGCCCTACTCAACAAGTTGGATATATAGTTTTAAGCGAACTTAAAAAAGTTAAACACAACAAAAAAATGCTATCATTAGATAAAACTAAAGAAATATCTAAAATAGAAGATTTTTTAGATGTAAACGAAGGGTTATTATCTTTTAAAATGGACGGTCTTACAATAGTTTTAACATATACAAATGGTACTCTTGTTAGTGCTGTTACAAGAGGTAATGGGGAGATTGGTGAAGATATTACACACAACTGCAAGGTATTTAAAAATATCCCTTTAAAAATACCTTATAAAGATGAGCTTGTTATTCGTGGAGAAGCCTTAATATCTTTTAAAGACTTTGAAACTATAAACGAAAATTTAGATATAGAAGAAAAATATAAAAACCCAAGAAATTTATGTAGTGGTACTGTAAGACAACTTAATAACGAAATAACAAAAGATAGAAATGTAAGTTTTTTAGCATTTTCTTTAGTAAAATGTGATAAATCATTTAAACTAAAATCTGAACAATTAGATTATTTAAAATCTTTAGGATTTGAAACAGTTGAATATACTCTAGTAAATAAATCTAATGTAGCTAAAGCTATAACTGATTTTGAAAATAGGATAGAAACAAATAAATTTACAACTGATGGATTGGTAGTAACATTTAATGATATTTCTTATAGTAATAGCTTAGGAGAAACTTCTAAATTTCCTAAAGATTCTATTGCTTTTAAATGGGCTGATGATTTAGCTACTACTACCCTATTAAATGTAGAATGGAATACATCAAGGACAGGACTTATAAATCCTGTTGCAATATTTGAACCAGTAGAGCTAGAAGGTACTACTGTAAATAGAGCTAGCCTTCATAATATAAGTATTATAAAAAATTTAAAATTAGGTATAGGAGATACTATAAAAGTTTATAAGGCTAATATGATTATACCTCAAGTTGCAGAAAATATAACAAATAGTGATAATCTTAAAATACCTGATAAATGTAATGCTTGTGGTTGTAAAGCAGAACCTGTCCAAATAAGAGATGGCCTAGCTTTAAAATGTACCAACCCAAGCTGTATAGCAAAAATAATTAATGGTATCGTACACTATGTATCTAGAGATGCTATGAATATAACAGACTTTTCTAAAGCTACTATTGAAAAATTTATTAATAATAAATTTATAACAAACTATGCTGATATATACACATTAGAAAATTTTAAAGAAAATATAGTTAATATGCAAGGCTTTGGAGAAAAGTCTTATAATAATCTTATAAATGCAATAGAAAAATCAAAAAATACAACTCTTGCTAACTTTATATATTCTTTAGGTATAGAGCATATTGGTCTTAGTAATGCAAAAATTTTATGTAAATATTTTAATTATAATTTTGATAAAATAAAAAATGCTACATTAGATGAAATTATTTTAATAGATGGCTTTGGAGAAATTATGGCAAACTCTCTAATAAATTATTTTTCTAATAAAGAAAATATAAGCCTTATAAATAAAGTATTTCCATTATTAAAATTAACTGATAATAATAATACTATATCTAATAAGTCTATACAGGATAAAACATTTGTTATAACTGGAGATTTACAATCTTTTAAAAATAGAAAAGAACTTCAACAAAAAATAGAAGATTTAGGTGGTAAAGTAACAGGTAGTGTATCTGCAAAAACAGATTATCTTATTAATAATGATAAAAACTCTACCTCATCTAAAAATAAAAAAGCAAAAGAGCTTAATATACCTATAATAAGTGAAGATGACTTTTTAACAATGCTAGAGGCTTAGGTATAATAAAAACAACAAAAATAAAACCCACTAGATTAACTGGTGGGTTAAGACTGTAAACAAAATAATATTAAAGTAATTTTTTTCATTTTTATATACTATTTATAGGGTATAAAAATTTTAATCACAATACAAGGCTTTGCCTTGGATTGTGTAAAAGCTAGATTTATAGGGGCTTTAGCCCTTGTGCGAATAAATCGGCTTTTTTACTCTATAATATATCAAAAAATAAACTTGTTATTTTTTGAAGAGGTTGTAGACTTTGTCTACAACCTCAACCCACTAGATTAACTGGTAGGTTTTTAATCTTTCTATCTATATCTTTTAGTCTTTTGCTTTCTTTTAATTTTGTTTTTAATTATTCTTCTTTTATTTTTATACTTTTTATATTTAGTTTCTATTTTTTTATAATTATTTTTGTTATTTTTATTTAAAATATCTTGTTTACTAAGGTTAATACTATCATTAAAGTTAATCTCATCATCTTCTTTTATTTTTCTATCTTTATCAGATTTTCTTTTTCTACTTTCAAAAAATAAAGCTACAAAAATAAAAATTAATCCTATAATTATTAAATATATAAACCATACAAATTCTTTCCAAAATATAAAAGTATTATTAATAGTTACTAGTAATAAAAATAACAGTGATAATGCCATATATTTTTTATTTTTGTTTTTAATACCATAAAATAAAATTAAACAGCAAATCATTCCTAGGAAAATAATGTCATAAATCATACCTCCTATAAAGGTATCTAAAAATAATATTGTTAAAGCAATAATCCAATATGTATAAAATACAGTATTTTTAAATTTTAACTTTAATAAATATCTTAATGCACATAAATAAATATATATACATATAAAATTAAACTCTAACTTAACTCCAGTAGGTATAATATTATATTCTTGTATAAAAAGTAAAGCTATAAAAATAGATGTTACAGACAGTATAGATATTATCTTATCAAATTTTTTGCCTAAGTTTCTATTATAAAAGCCTAATAGTGATACCCCTAATATTAAAAAGGCTTCAAAATTATATAAGTTTATGTATTTTATAAAAAATATAGTAACTAAAGCAAATGGGACATAGTCTATATATATTTTTTTCAAGTATGAATTTTTAATTATTAAATTTTTATTTATAAATCTACTACATAACAATACCATTACATATCCTAATAAAAATAAAATATA
>NZ_CAUWHO010000025.1:0-30820 GCF_963558545.1 uncultured Tyzzerella sp.
AAAAACAAAATTTTTACAAAAACTACAACTAAAATTTAATATTTAGTTGTAGTTTTGATTATTATTTAGATTAATCTACTATATTACTTTTTTATATTAAATATTTTTTATATTAAAACTGTTTATTTTTAAAGACTATCATTATAATATTTAAACTATTTATACTATAAAAATCTTTTACAAGCTAAAAGTCCTACTATTGTTTTGGAATCTATTATTTTTCCAGTATATATCATATCAATAGCTTCATCTAAAGGTACTTTTATAACTTCTATAAATTCATCATCATCGAAATTAAAATTCCCTTGCTCTAAATCTTTAGCTAAATATATATGAAGTTTTTCTGTACAAAATCCAACTGCAGGATACATAGTTGTAATATGAGTTAAATCTTTAGCTATAAGAGATGTTTCTTCCTCTAGCTCTCTAATTGCACAAACTTTAGGGTCTTCCCCTTCTTCTAGCATACCTGCTGGTATTTCTAATACTATACTTTCTGCTGGGTGTCTATATTGCTTTACTAAAATAACATTACCTTTTTCATCTATTGGTACAATAGCTGTTGCATCTCCTCTTAAAACTACTTCTCTTTTAGCAGTTTTGCCATCTGGCAATGATATAGTATCTACTTTGACATCTATTATTTTACCATTGAAAGACACTTTACTATCTATAGTTTCATAAGGATTTTTCATTATTTAGCCTCCTTTATTTATTAAGGGATATATTAAAATTCTGCATTTTTTGAAGTTCTTGGAAATGGTATAACATCTCTAATGTTAGATATACCTGTAAGGTACATAACACATCTTTCAAAGCCAAGTCCAAATCCTGAATGTCTTGTTCCACCAAATTTTCTAAGCTCTAAATACCACCAGTAATCTTTTTCATTAAGTCCAAGCTCTTTCATTCTTTCTACAAGAATATCAATACGTTCTTCTCTTTGGCTACCACCCATAAGCTCACCTACGCCAGGTACTAATAAGTCCATAGCAGCTACTGTTTTATTATCATCGTTTAATCTCATATAAAACGCTTTAATGTCTTTAGGATAATCTGTAACAAAAACTGGTTTTTCAAATACTTTATCTGTTAAATATCTTTCGTGTTCTGTTTGTAAATCAATACCCCATTCTACTGGATATTCAAAATTCACATCTGCTTTTTTAAGTATTTCTATAGCTTCTGTATAAGTAATTTTTCCAAATTCGTTTTTAACTATATTTTCTAGTCTATCAATAAGTCCTTTATCTACAAAATCATTAAAGAATTTTATTTCTTCTGGTGCATTTTCTAGTACATATTCAATAATGTACTTAAGTAAATCTTCTGCAAGCTCCATATCATCGTTTAAGTCTGCAAAGGCAATCTCTGGCTCTACCATCCAAAATTCTGCTGCGTGTCTTGGTGTGTTAGAATTTTCTGCTCTAAACGTAGGTCCAAATGTATATACATTTTTAAATGCCATAGCATAAGCCTCTGCTGATAATTGTCCACTAACTGTAAGGTTTGCTTCTTTACCAAAAAAGTCCTTGCTATAATCTACATTGCCCTCTTGTGTTGTAGGTATATTTATCATATCAAAATTAGTAACCCTAAACATTTCTCCAGCACCTTCGCAGTCACTACCTGTTATAATTGGTGTATGCACATATACAAAATTTCTTTCATTAAAAAACTTGTGTATAGAGTAAGCTATTAAAGAACGTACCCTAAACACAGCAGAAAAAGTATTTGTTCTAGGTCTTAAATGTGCTATAGTTCTAAGATATTCAAATGAATGTCTTTTCTTTTGTAAAGGATAATCTGATGGAGCTTCTCCTTCTATATTTATAGATGTTGCTTTTATTTCAAATGGCTGTTTATTTTCTGGTGTTTCAATAAGGTTACCTTTTACAACAAGGCTAGCACCAACACCTAATTTTTCTATCTTTTCAAAATTTGATAGGCTATCATCAAAAACTACTTGAACTCCTTTAAAAAAACTACCATCGTTAAGCTCTATAAATCCAAAAGTTTTTGAACTTCTAATAGTTTTTACCCAACCACAAACTGTTATTTCATTTTCTGTATGTTTTTTAGTTTCTTTAAAAATCTGTTTAATTTCTGTATACAAAAAATCATCTCCTTTTATTAGTTATTTTTTTAATTTACTATGATACATTATACCCTATTTTTTAATATTTTGCATTATTTTTTTAAACTTTTTATAAAAATTTCCTTTTTAAAATAATATTTTTGTGTTATAATTTTATTATGAAATAAACTTTATTTATTTTAGGAGGTAATTAATATGGCTAAAAAACATTATAGAGCTTTTAAAAAACAATTAGAGCTAACTTCTCCAAAAGGTACATTTATTACTAACGACCAAAAATCTAAATTGTTTATTTTAAGTGCAGTTTTACTCGCTTTAGTATTTTTTAAAGGTTTATTTTTAGGTTATATTTTAGGTAAAAAAAATTAATTAGTAGGCATCTAAAAGGTGCCTATTTTATATATAAACATTAAAATTTAAAAAATGACTAAGGTTTTATATAATTATTATATTAAATATACAAAAGAAAGGAAGATAATATGAAAATAGGTTCTCACGTGTCTATGTCTGGTGGACTTATAAAGGCTGCTAAAGAGGCAAATTCCTATGGAGCTAATACATTTATGATATATACAGGTGCTCCACAAAATACTAAACGCTCTCCTATTGAAAAATTAAAAATAGAAGAAGGAAAAGACTTTATGGCTAAAAATAATATAAGCGATATAGTTGTACACGCTCCGTATATTATTAACTTAGCTTCTTATAAAGAAGATACATATAGCCTAGCTATAGACTTTTTAAAACAAGAGATAGAAAGAACAACAGCTATTGGCTCAGATTATATAGTTTTACACCCTGGCTCTTTTACAGATAAAACATTAGAATATGGAATAGAAAGAATAGCAAATGGACTTAACCAAGTTTTAACAAAAGATACTAAACCTTTTGTATGCTTAGAAACTATGGCTGGAAAAGGCTCTGAAATAGGAAGAAATTTTGAAGAACTAAAGGCTATAATAGATAAAATAGAAATAAAAGAAAAAATAGGGATATGTTTAGATACTTGCCATTTACACGATAGTGGATATGATATTATAAATGATTTTGATAATGTAATGGAACATTTTGATGATGTAATAGGTCTTGACAGAGTAAAAGTAATACATATAAATGGCTCTTTAAATAAATGTGGCGCTAAAAAGGATAGACACGCAAATTTAGGTGCTGATGAAACAAACCCAAAGGGTAAAGACTTTATTGGTTTTGATGCTATATATAATATAGTACATTCAAACTATCTAAAAAATAAAATATTTATATTAGAAACACCTTGGATAGATTCTAAAACTAACCTATATAAAGAAGAAATAGAAAGGCTAAGGGGGTAATTTTTTTGTCTAAAGTAGTATTTGTTACTGGTTCTTCAAGAGGAATAGGCAAAGAAATAGCAAAAATTTTTGCAAAAAATAACTTTAAAGTTGTCATAAATTGTATTAATAGAAAAGATGATTTAGAAAGTACATACAATGAGCTAAAAAAAATTAACCCTAACATATTAGCATTACAAGGAGATATATCTAATTATAATATAGCTTTAGATATATTTAAAAAAATAGAAAATACTTTTGGTTATGTAGATATATTAATTAATAATGCAGGCATATCTCATATAGGGTTATTTAATCAAATTACACCAAATATCTGGCAAAACCTTATAAAAACTAATATAGAGGGTGTTTTTAATTGTTCTCATATAGCTTGTCAAAATATGATAAATAAAAAGGAAGGAGTAATAATAAATATTTCTTCCATATGGGGTAATGTAGGTGCATCTTGTGAGGTAGTATATTCTGCTACAAAAGGTGCTATAAATTCTTTTACAAAAGCACTAGCAAAAGAGCTTGCTCCTAGCAATATACAAGTTAATGCCATATCTTGTGGTGCAATAGAAACAGAAATGAACAACTTTTTATCTACTGAAGAAAAGGATAATCTTATAGATGAAATACCATATATGCGTTTTGGCAAGCCAGAAGAAGTTGCAAATTTAGCTTATTATTTAGCATCTAAAAATTCTTCTTATTTAACAGGTCAAGTAATAGTATTAGATGGTGGTCTATTATAAAAATATTTATTTAAATTACTACAATAAATGTAATAAGCCATAAAAGACTGTGTTATAAAACACAGTCTTTTATGGCTTATTATAAATCTAAAAAATTGTATTCTTTTATCTCATTTAAAAAAATTTCCATATCTTTTTTTAAATAAATACAACAAGCAAGCCTTACACCATCATCTATTTCATATTTTGATAGCTTCATCTTATCCAAACTAGTTGGTTGTTCTATTCCATTTAAAATTTTTATTTTACAATTTCCACATCTACCATTAGCTCCACAAGGAAATATAAAGTTTATATTTTCTGCTTTTAATACATCTTTTAATGTAGAACCTTTTTTACATTTTATATTATATATATTTTCTTTCGTGTTTATTTTTAAATTAATCATTATATACCACCTTAATGTTTAGTGTTTTATATATTATATATTATTTTAACCTACATATCAATATATATTTATCATATTTATATTTTTATAGTATTTTAAAAGTATATCTTCATATGTTTTTCCATCTTTAGCCATTTGGCTAGCACCATATAAGCTAAGTCCTACACAATGTCCATATCCACCACCATATAATGTTATTTTCTTTAAATATCCATTGTTATCATATATTTTATCGAATACAAAATAACTACTAGGGGGAGTTTTTACATTTTGCACTATTTCTCCGTTATTATCTATTACAGATTTTAAAGTAATAGCCTTTTTTATTATTAAATCTGACATTAATAACACAGTATTTTTGTCCCCTACTATTTCAAGTTCCATTATATTGCCAGCTTCCCCTCTTCTTTTAACATTAATATCTTTTATTTTACCTATATCTTCTATTGGTTTATAAATATAATTATTGTTATGTAAAGTTTTTATAAGATATTTTTCATTTTTATATATTTCTTTTATATTATTGCTTATTTTTAAAATATCACTCTCTTCTAAAGTTGTGCTCCACCTAAACCACTTGCTATCTTTTTCTAAACTATTTATATCCTTTGTTTTGTAAAAAATGTTAGAGTTAACTTCTTCTTGTAAATTTTCATATATATTATCTTCAAAATCTTTTATGTGTATAAGGTAAGGCTTGTTATTAGTTGGGTATATGTAATAATCTTTATTAGGCCATATTTCTCCACTATTTCCTGTTAATCCTGGTGAATGACTAAAATATGTAGGTTTTATTACATTATCTTCATTAGCTAATATTATGCCTTTTGTTTCTTCCACTGCTTGTTCAAATATATTTTCACTTTCTTTTATATTATATTTATCACTATTATCTAAATTGGCACCTATATTTTTTAATCTATTTTCTTTTATATGACTAATAGCCGTTGTTCTATATACTACACTTAATGCTTTTAACATTTCTAAATCTTTATACTGGTTACTATTGGTAGCTAGTAACCCCTCTACATATTTTTCTATATTTATTTCATTTATAATTATATATTTATCATCTATTTTAGTAATTTCTAGCCTTTCATAAAAAACAGGTTGTAGGTTAATATTTTCAAATATTATCCCATCATCTTTATTATTAGCTTCTATAATTATTATTTCATTTTGTCCTATAGAAAAATCTTGCCCTTTTTTTATATGTAAATTTTGTAAATTTTTCTCCTGACCTTTTACTAAAATTTTTAACCCATCATTAGCTTTAAGTTTTATTTCATCAAAAAACAAATTATTATTATTATTTATGCCAACTCTTATTTTATCATATTTCATATTTTTATCTATTATAGCACCATATATTTTATTTTCATTTCCTTTTACAAAATAAGTTGCCATATCTTGTCCTATTATTAAATCTTCCTTATCTTTCATAGTTAGTTTTTGGTCTATATTGTAATAAACTCTAAAATCTTGGTCCAAAACATAGTTTGTATTATTTAGTCTAATAGTATTATTATCTATTCTATTTATTGTACCTTGTGTTGTTTGTTTATACTCTTCTATCGATAAAACTTCATTTTTTTTAAATTTTATATCTGCTAAAATATTTTCACCTGTTAAAGTAATAGTATTTTCCTTTATATATAGCCTTTTTTTAGCTCCACCAACAAATATATCCACAAAATCATTTCCTATTTTTTCTATATAACATCTTTTTAAAGTTGGCTCTGTTTCCAAAACTTCTATTATTGCTATTACTTCATTATCTTTTTTTAAAACTTTTATTTTTGTGTCTATATATTTATTTATATCTATACCTTCAAAAGAATATAACCCTTTATCTGTTATAGCATAATCTTCTTTTAAATCTTTATTAGTTTCTTTAGTTGCTAATATAACTAAGTCTTCTTCTAAAATATTTTTATCCTTTACAATTTGTGTGTATATATCGCACCAAAGAGCATAAGAAACAGGCTTGTCTTTATTTTTTTCATCTATTTTTATTTTTTTATTTTTGTCATACTTATTTATTAAATATTGTGTTTGAGTTATAGTAAGGTTGCCCGTTGGGTCAAATTTATCTTCTGTAACTCCACTCATATCTTTATCTATAAAAACACAATTTATATATTTATTATACCAACTATCCTCTTTCACATCATCAAAATTTATAACATTATCTAAAGATATAATCTCTTTTTTACTATGTGTAGCTAATGCCATCATTTTAGATACAGTGGCTCTATCCACAGGATAGCTATTTCCTATTATGCCTACTTTTACTTCTTCTTGTTTTTCATTATTATTTGAACAACCAGCTAATAGAAATACTATTGTACAAATAATAAATAGCACTTTATTATTCATAATATTTCCTCCTTAAAGTATAAGGTTTTAAACCTTGTTATATTATATATATGAATAAAAAATGCTATTATTACAATTTTTAAATTTTTAATACTTTTATTTCGTTATATACATCTCTTTTAGATATTCCCCTATCTTTAGCTACCTTTTTCATAGCTTCTTTAATGTCCATACCTTTGGATACATACTGGTTTAAATGTTCTTTTATAGTTATATTATTTATTTGTTCTTTTTGCTCATTTAAAATATCCTCTTCCTTAGCACCTTCTATTACTAAAACATATTCTCCTTTAGGGGTGTTGTTTTCAAAATATGCTAAAGCATCTATTATGCTAGTTTTAAATACATTCTCATACTTTTTAGTAAGTTCTTTTACAATAGCTATATTTCTATTACCTATATTATCGTATAGTTCTTTTAAAGTTTGTAAAAGGTGATGAGGCGCTTCATATATTATATATGTTCTTGTATCATTTTTAATCCTTTGTATTACTTCTTTTTTAGCCTTTTTATTAGATGGTAAAAATCCTTCAAAACAATAGCTTCTTGTTTTTATCCCTGATAAAATTAAGGCAGTAATAGATGCTGTAGCACCAGGTAAAACAGTAACTTCTATCTCATTTTCATAACAAAGTTTTATTAAATCTTCCCCTGGGTCGCATATGCCAGGCATACCCGCATCACTAACTAAAGCTATATTTTTGCCCTCTAACAATAAATTTATAAGTTTTTTACCTTTAGTGTCTTTATTATTCTCGTGATAACTTTCTAAAGGTACTTTTATTTCATAATGATTTAATAGTTTAATTGTATGTCTTGTGTCTTCAGATGCTATTAAATCCACTTCTTTTAGTGTTTCCAAACATCTTAAAGTAATATCTTTTAAATTGCCTATTGGTGTTGCACAAACATATAATTTACCTGACATTTTTATACTCCTTTAGTTATAATATATTTTGTTTATTTCATCACTATATTGCTTATCATCATTATAAACTATAAGATTAGGCAATATTTTTAAAAAAGCATTACCATTTTTTACACTTTCTATTAATACCATATTAGGCTCTTTATCTTTATAAGGTTGTACAAATCTTATAGTTTTTGGCTCTAGCTTATAACTTCTTAAAGTACATATTATATCACAAAGTCTGTTAGGTCTATGTACCATATAAAATTTACCATTTGGCTTTAATAAAAGAGATGTAGCTTTTACAATATCATCTAAATTACAAAAAATCTCGTGCCTAGCAATAGCCTTTGCATCATATCCATTTACTAAACCACCCCCCATATTCATATATGGAGGGTTAGATGTCACAACATTTATAGAATTTTTTTTAAACTTTTCAAACACATTTTTTACATCTAAATGAAAAATTTCTATTTTATCTGTAAGTTTATTAAATTTAACACTTCTTTTTGCCATATCAACACTTTCTTCTTGTATATCTATTGCAAAATATTTTTTAGCATTTGTTTTTGCACACATAAGTATAGGTATTATACCTGTTCCAGTACCTATATCAAACACTATATCATCTTTTTTTGCCTTTGCAAAATCTGATAATAGAACAGCATCTATGCCAAAACAAAATTTTTGAGGGTCTTGTATAATAGAATAACCATTTCTATGTAAATCATCTAGTCTTTCATTTTCTTTTAAAATATCCATTAATCTTCTATACCTTTAAGCTCTTCCATACATATTTCTTCTTTTATTATTTTTCTTTTTATTATCTCTATTTCAGAAACATTAAAAAATTCTAAGCTAGGTATGTCTTGCTCTGTTTTTCTAACAGCTGCTTTTATTACTTGCCTTAAAACATTTACAGATAAAACTTCTCCTATGCCTAAGTCTGTTTTTATAATATCTCCTTCGTTTGGTAAATCTTTAGTAAGTTCTTCGTATGCCTCTTGCTCATATTTAAGACAACACATAAGCCTACCACAAGCTCCTGATATTTTAGTAGGGTTTAATGATAATTTTTGGTCTTTAGCCATTTTTATAGAAACAGGGTGAAAATCTCTTAAAAATGTAGCACAACATAAAGGACGACCACATATTCCTATACCACTTACAATCTTTGCTTCATCTCTAACACCTATTTGTCTTAGTTCTATTCTCATTTTAAAAATAGCTGCTAGCTCTTTTACAAGCTCTCTAAAGTCTACTCTACCATCTGATGTAAAATAAAATATAATCTTATTAAGGTCGTAAGTAAGGCTAACATCTATTAATTTCATATCTAAATTATATTTTTTAACTTTTTCTACAAATATAGAATGTGCCTCTTTTTCTTTTTCTAAGTTTTTGTTGTACTGTATATTATCTTCTTCTGTTGCTATCCTTATTATAGGCTTTATTTCAAAATCTATTTTTTCATTGTTTATTATTTTATTTTCTACCTCTACTATACCATATCTTATACCTTGTGCCGTTTCTACTATAACTGGTTGCTTTTTATTAATTTTTTTACCTTTAGGGTCAAAATAATACATTTTCCCACCTTTTTTAAATTTAACACCAATTATTTCTGTCATTTTATTTCTCCTTTAATTTTAAAAATAAGCATTCCATAGTCATATTAAAATTAGAATTTTGCTCTAAATATAATTTAGCTTTTAATAAAGCCTCTATTTTTAATACTAAGTTTTTAGTAGTCATACAAGATATATTTTCTATACAAATTTTTATATCTTTTTGTATAACTTTATCAAAATTATTAGTTTGTTTAAATATAAGACTATCTCTGTATACTAATAAATATATATCTAATATTTGGTCTATATTTTCTTTTATATTCTCATATTTTTTTATTAAACTATACATTTGTATAAGGTCTAAGTTGTCTAATTTTTCTATATCACTTATAATATCTTGTCTAAAGCTAATAAATGTTTTAGAATAAGCTATATCTAATGCTTTTCCTATGCTACCTCTTGCATATACAGAATAAAATTTTGCAATATTATCACTTATATTTTTATTAATTAGAAACTTTTCTATTATTTTAGGTGATAATGGCTTAATTTTAAATAAAATACACCTAGATAAAATTGTAGGTAAAAATCCATTATAATTTTTAGATAGTAATATAAAAACTGCAAATTTAGGTGGTTCTTCTATAGTTTTTAATATTGCATTTTGAGCTTGTATAGTCATACTATCTGCATTTTTTATAATAAATACTTTATATTTATACTTAAAAGGTTTTGTTTCTAAATTTTTAATAATATTTTCTCTAATATCTGAAACACCTAAGCTTTTTTTATTACTTTCTATAAAGAAAAAATCTGGATTATTCCCACTCTCAAAGCTAACACAAGATGAACATTTTAAACAAGGGCTACTTTTACTATTCTCACATAATAAAAGCTTAGCAAATGTTTTTGATATAAGCTGTTTTCCTGTTTTTTCTTTTCCATCTAATATATATGCATGAGAAACAGTATTATTTTCACTAGATTTTATTAAACTACTTAATATATTTTCATTTCCAACTATATTTTCAAATTTATACATATTATATAATAAGGTCTAATAAAAGTCCTCTTATTTCTCCTGTTTTATCTAATATAGCAATATGGTTTTTTTCTGTTTTTATAAGCTCTTGAGCTAGCTCATCTAAATCTTTATTAACAAGCTTTACTATGCCATATACCCTATGTCTACCTCTTCTATCCAAAAAATTTTCTCTAGAAAATTCGTGGCTGTTAGTTACAACCTCATTCATAAATTCTGTTATAAGGCTTCTATATTTTTTCATATCCTTTATATCCATATGGTCAGATATTTTTTTACCCTGAACAGTTATTTCATCTATAAGACCATTTAGCTTTTCCATAAGGTTATCATTTTCTAACTTATTTAAAGTAAATTTAAATTCTTCTGTTTCTTTAACTTCTTTTTTTTGTTCTACCATAGGTAAAGTATCTAACCTTATATCACTTACTTTTAAATCCATATAAATTCACTCCTAATATTTATACTTTAACAAATTTATCTACATCTACAACAAAAATAGTAGCTCCTCCTACGGTAACTTCTATTGGAGGCTGTGTATAATTATCTCCTGGGATATTTACTCCATTTGTAAATTGTTTTTTACTATGTCCTTCTTTTTTTATAATATCTATTACATAGTCTACTTTTTCATCATCTACACCACATATTAATGTTGTATTTCCAACCTTTAAAAAGCCCCCTGTGCTAGCAAGCTTTGTAACACTAAGTCCTTTTAAATTTAGAGCATTCATTATGTTAAAGCTATCATCATCTTTAACTATTGCCATAACAAGCTTCATAACATACACCTCCTAAAAAAATATTTTTTCTAAATGATTAATTATATTTTTATGAATTTCATCAATAGTTTGCAGTGCATCTATAACTTTTATTCTTTCACTATTTTTATCTATTAATATTTTATACCCTTCATAAACTTTTTTATAAAAATAGTCTTTTTCACTTTCTAATCTATCTAGCTCTTTTTGTTCTTTTTTTCTTTCTATAGCTTTATTTGGAGGTAAATCTAAAAAAAATGTTATATCTGGTATAAGTCCTCCTGTTGCAATATTATTTATTTTTTTTACAATATCCATACCAATATTTCTTGCTATCCCTTGATAAACAATACTAGAATCTACAAATCTATCGCAAATAACAACAGAACCGTTTTTTAACTCTGGTACAATAACTTGATTTACAAGCTGTGCTCTAGATGAAGCATATAGTAAAGCTTCTGTCATACAGTTCATTTCTTTATTTTCTATATCTAAAATTATACTTCTTATTTTTTCACCAATGTTAGTTCCACCAGGTTCTCTAACTAATACAACATTAAATCCTTTTTTATTAAGATAATCTTTTAAAAGGCTTAGTTGTGTAGTTTTTCCAGCACCATCAGTACCCTCCATTGTAATAAACAATCCCGACATATAATCTCCTAAACAAAAATATTTTATTTTTATTATATCACAACAGTATACATTTTAAAAGAAAAATTATTATTATGCCTATTGTTTATAAATTACTATAATTAGTGATACTAAAAACAATACTGTACATACAAGCATAGAATATGTAGCTAAATGTATTACTATTATAGCACCTAAATATACTCCTGTGCAAAATATTACAATAATACTTACATATTTTAAAACTACTTTTTTAGCATCTTTTTCTTTATATATAATCCATTTAGCAAAAAACTCTACTAATGACCTTAAATTACCTGTACACATAATAGGTGCAAAAATATCTCCTTTTGATTTTTTAAAAGTACCTATCATTAATGCACATACAAATGATATTAAGCATATTACTACTATATTATTATTTTTAAATATACCAAATCCTAGCATAGATGTTGACACTATACTTATAGCCAATACTATTTTTATCCAGTTTTTATTTTTGCTAAATTTATATATTAAAGCTTGATTAATAAAAATGGCTATACAAAAAGATGCTATTGGGAAAATTCTTAGAAAAGCATTATAAAATTGACCTTCTACTAAAAACAAAGAAAATAATATTAAATTTCCTGTTTGTGTATTAGCCCATATTTTATCGTATAAAATATATGTGTATGAATCTAAAAATCCACCTATAAAAGTTAAAATTAAACTTATATAAATATTTTCTTCTACATTGTTTAATTTATTGTTTGACATAATTAACCCTTTCAATAAAATATATATTAAACATTATGTTATCATAAATTTTTTTATTTTGTCAATCTTTGTAGTAATATCTAGCGAAAAATTAATGGGTAGCCACTTTTTTATTTTACTATTGTCTTATATATAGTAATTTGGTATACTAAGCATAGTATTTAATACTATGCTTATAATAGAAAGGAATTATTATGTGTTTAAATTTTAAACCTATATCTGAAAATGATATAGAAACCATATCATATTATTTTAAATTAAGAAGCAATAAAACTTGTGATAGTGTTTTTTTAGATGCTTATTTATGGAAAGATTTTTATAATGTTAAATTTGCTATTTGGGAAGATAAAGCACTTCTTATAACTATGGTTATATCTGGAGAAACTTACTGTGCTTTACCTTTTTGCAAAGAAGAATATATAACAGATGCTTTTAATGTTTTACTAGAATATTTTAATAACACTTTAAATAAAAAATTAAAAGTATATTTAGCAGATGAAGAAGGCTTAAATGCTTTAAATTTAGATAGAAATTTATTTGATATAATAGATATTGAGGATGCTAAAGATTATTTGTATTTAGCAGAAAACTTAAGAAATCTTACTGGTAAAAAACTTAGAAAAAAGAAAAACCATATAAACGCATTTTTAAGAGAAAACGAAGGCAACTTTTACTATAAAACACTTTGTTGCCAAAGTAGTGATATTATATTAGAATTTTTAAATAACTGGAGAGATAACAAAAATGGCGAGGCAGAAGACCAGTTAGATGGTGAGATACAAGGCATTACTGATATTTTAGAAAATTGCAATGCTTTAAATGTAATAATGGCAGGTATTTTTGTAAATGACAAATTAGAAGCATTTTCTATTGGTAGCTATAACGAGCTTGAAAAAATGGCTATCATACACATAGAAAAAGCAAACCCTAATATTAGAGGGCTATATCCTTATATAAACCAACAATTTATAATAAATGCCTTTCCTGACGCCTATCTTGTAAATAGAGAAGATGATTTAGGACTAGAAGGACTTAGAAAGGCAAAATTATCCTATGACCCTGTTGGATATGCTAGAAAATATAGAGTTATACAATTATAAGGTGGTGATATATTGGTTAGATATTTATTAAATAATGAAAAAGCTATTACAAGACCAATATGGGAACGTATATTTGAAGAAGATAGTAAAGATTTTTTAGATTATTATTATAACTATAAAAATGAAGATAATAAAATATTATGCAAATTTGTAGATGATAATATATCATCTATGTTACATTTAAACCCATATAAAATATATATTAACAATAAGGAATATTTATCTTATTATATAGTAGCTGTTGCTACCCTACCAGAATACAGAAAAAAAGGATATATGGCAGAGCTTTTGCATAAGTCTTTAAACGATATGTATAAAGAAAATGTCCCCTTTACATTTTTAAGACCTGCAAAAAAAGAAATATACCTACCTTTTGATTTTGAATATATATATAATCATAACTTTTTAGAAATAAATAATAGCAATTTTGAAGAAATAGAGCTAACAGAAAAAGATTACACGCAAATAGCAGATTTCACAAATAATTTTTTAGAAAAAAGATACAAAACTTTTTGTAAAAGAGATTTTAACTATATTAAAGTTTTACACCAAGAGGTTAAAAGTGAAAATGGTAATATAATTATGCTTTTTAATAATAATAAATTAATAGGTTATTATGTATATTGGGGAGTAAATGAAAAAATAATAAGAGCAATATTTTTAGATAATGCTTACACAAATATTAAAAATATTAAACCTTTAGTTATGGCAAGAATTATAAATTTATATGAATTTTTTAAAAATTTTTCGTTAAAAGATAAAAACGATAACATTTGTATGTATTTTAATATAGTAGATAATATAATAAAAGAAAATAATGGTATATTTAAACTTACTGTCTATGATAACAAATCTAAAATAGAAAAAACATCACATCGTAATGAAAATATTTTAAATATAAATATTCAAGATTTATTAAGTGTTTTTTTTGGATATAAAGATATATCACTATTTACCAAAAATGATTATATATTAAAAAACTTTCATAAAATAAATCTTTTAGATAAAGTTTTCATAGATGAAGAAGTCTAAAATATTTATTATGACTTTTATTTTTAATATTAGGCATTTTCTATAAATAATATTATAGAAATGAGGTGTTTTATGGAAAAAGTAAATTTTACACATCTACATGTGCATACGGAATATAGCCTACTTGATGGTTCTTCTAAAATAAAAGAATTAGTTAAAGAAGTAAAAGAGCTTGGTATGGATTCTATTGCAATAACAGACCACGGAGTTATGTATGGTGCAATAGATTTTTATAAAGAGGCCTTAAAAGTTGGCATTAAACCTATTATGGGGTGTGAGGTATATGTTGCTTCTGGCTCTCGTTTTAACAAAACTCACTCAAAGGAAAATACCTATTATCATCTAGTTTTATTAGCAGAAGATAACGAAGGCTATAAAAATCTTATAAAGCTTGTATCCTTTGGTTTTACAGAAGGGTTTTACTATAAACCTAGGATAGACCTTGAAATATTAAAAAAATACAGTAAAGGACTTATAGGCCTTAGTGCTTGTATGGGTGGTGCTGTTGCTAGAAGTATTTTAACCCACTCTTATGAAAAAGCAAAAGAATTTGCTCTTATATACAATAATATTTTAGGGCAAGGTAACTTTTTTTTAGAATTACAAGACCACGGCATAGAAAATCAAAAACTTGTTAATCAAAATTTAATAAAACTAAGTAAAGAAACAGGTATTCCTCTTGTTTGTACAAATGATATACACTATATAAAAGAAGAAGATGCCGAGGCTCACGATATTTTGCTATGTATACAAACTGGAAAAACAGTTGAAGATGAAAACCGTATGCGTTATGAAGGTGGACAATATTATTTAAAATCTCCAGAGCAAATGCTAAAATTGTTCCCTTATATACCAGAAGCTTTAGAAAATACATATAAAATAGCACAAAGATGTAATGTATCATTTGAATTTAATAAATATAAACTTCCTATATTTGATGTTCCTAACAATAAAGATGCTTTTTCTTATCTAAAAGAACTTTGTGAAGAAGGTTTAAAAGAAAGATATAATAATATAAATGATGATTTAATAAAAAGGTTAAACTATGAGCTTAATACAATAGCACAAATGGGTTTTGTAGACTATTTTTTAATAGTTTGGGACTTTATAAAATATGCTAAAGACAATAATATAATAGTAGGACCTGGACGTGGCTCTGCTGCTGGTAGCTTAGTATCTTATTGTTTAAAAATAACAGACATAGATCCTATAGAATACAACCTTATTTTTGAACGTTTTTTAAACCCAGAAAGAGTTAGTATGCCAGATATAGATATAGATTTTTGCTACGAAAAAAGACAAGATGTTATAAACTATGTTATAGAAAAATATGGTGCAGACCACGTTTCCCAAATTATAACTTTTGGTACAATGGCAGCAAGAAATGCTATAAGAGATGTTGGGCGTGCTTTAAACATACCTTATGCCGATGTAGATAGAATAGCAAAAATGATACCTATGGAGCTTAAAATAACTATATCTAAAGCCTTAGTACAAAATCCTGAGCTTTTAGAAGAATATAATAACAACCCTCAAATTAAACATCTTATAGATATGTCTTTAAAGCTAGAAGGTCTTCCAAGACACGCATCTACACACGCTGCAGGAGTTGTTATCTGTGATAAATCTGTTATGGAATATGTTCCACTTAACACAAACGATGGTGTTATAACTACGCAGTTTCCTATGACAACTTTAGAAGAGCTAGGTCTTCTAAAAATGGACTTTTTAGGGCTTAGGACACTAACTGTTATACAAAATACTTTTAAAGAAATAAACCGTATACATAACTTAAATCTTAGTGAAAAAGATGTAGACTATAAAGACCCTAAAATATACGAGCTTATATCAACAGGATATACAGATGGTGTGTTTCAGTTAGAAAGTGCTGGTATGAAACAATTTATGAAAGATTTAAAGCCAGAATCTATAGAGGATATTATAGCTGGTGTATCTCTTTACAGGCCAGGTCCTATGGACTTTATACCAAAATATGTAAAAGGTAAAAACACTAAATCAGAAATTAAATATACCCACCCTCTTTTAGAGCCTATCTTAAAGACTACATATGGTTGTATAGTATATCAAGAACAGGTTATGCAAATAGTACAAGAGCTTGCAGGATACACATTAGGACGAAGCGACCTTTTAAGACGTGCTATGGGTAAAAAGAAAACTGATGAAATGGAGCTTGAGCGTAAAAACTTTATATATGGTATAGCAGATGAAGTTGATGGCTGTGTAAAAAGAGGAATTGATGAAAATATTGCAAACAAAATATTTAATGAAATGCAAGATTTTGCTAAATATGCCTTTAATAAATCTCACGCTGCTGCATATGCTGTTATCGCTTGTCAAACAGCTTGGCTAAAAGCACACTACCCCGTTGAGTTTATGGCAGCACTTTTAACAAGTGTATCTGATAACGCCACAAAAATATCTGAATATATTGCCGATATAAAAAGAATGAATATTGAGCTTTTACCCCCAGATATAAACGAAGGTTTTGATAGATTTAGTGTTTCTAATGGAAAAATTAGATTTAACCTTTCTGCTATAAAAAATGTTGGTAAACATCTCATTAAAACTTTAGTTGCCCAACGTGAAAAAAATGGCAAATTTTTATCTTTAAAAGATTTTTTAAAAAGATTAGATGGAGAGCTTAATTCTAGAGCAATAGAATGCTTAATAAAAGCAGGTGCTTTAGACTCTTTAGGTGGAAAACGCTCTCAATATTTAGCTGTATATAAAACATATTATGACAGTATTAATCAATTAAAAAAGAAAACTATGGAAGGACAGCTAGACCTTTTTTCTACATCTTCAAATAATGAAGATACTATAGAAAAAGATATTTTACCTAACATAGAAGAAATTACAAAAAAAGAAATTTTATCTCTAGAAAAAGAGATTTTAGGTATATATGTAAGTGGACACCCTTTAGATGAATTTAATGAATTTTTAAAAAAATTTACTAGCAACTCTACCCTAGACTTTATAGAAAACGAAAATAAAGAAATAGAAAATATTAAAGATAACCAAAAAGTTATTTTAGGTGGTTTAATAAATAATATTACTCTTAAGTTTACTAAAACAAATAAACAAATGGCATTTTTGACATTAGAAGATTTATTTGGAACAATAGAAGTAATTGTTTTTCCAGAAACTTTTTATAAATATAATAAATATTTAACCGAAGATGGTGTTATAATTGTAGAAGGTAAAGCAAGTATATCAGAAGACCAAAAGCCTAAAATTATATGTACTACTATAAAATCATATGAAGTGCTAGAAAATATGAGCAAAACTCTTTGGATAAAATTGCCCCAAACTCTTAATATATCAATAAAAGATATAGAAAAAATATTATTAGACAATAAAGGAGATACTCCTGTTATAGTTTATGATGAGGCAAAAAAAACAAAATTTAATTTAAACAGTACTCATTGGGTAAATATAGGTGATAATCTTTTAAGCCAATTAAAAAATATTTTAGGTAATTCTTGTATAGTAATAAAATAAATATAGTAATATTTGTACTTGACATATTTATTATATTTATATAGAATAATATGTATACTATGTTATTTTTTTATCAATTTAGATAAATTTGAAAATTTTTTTAATTTGGTATTGACTAATATATACTTTTAATTGTAAAATTTAAGTAAAGGTATAAAAATAAATCAATTAATTGAGGTGTTTTGATGGATAATAAAATAAAAAAAATTGGGATATTAACAAGTGGTGGCGATGCACCTGGTATGAATGCATCTATCCGTGCTGTTGTAAGAACTGCTATTAAAAATAATATTGAAGTAGTTGGTTTTATGCGTGGATACGAAGGTTTAATTAATTGTGACTATATAACACTTGATAACAAAAGTGTTTCTGAAATAATACAAAGAGGTGGTACTATTCTTTTATCTGCTCGTTGTAAAGAAATGATGACAGATGAAGGTAAACAAAAAGCTGTTAAAGTTTGTAAAGATTTAAACATTGATGCCTTAATTGTTATTGGTGGTGATGGTTCTTTAAGCGGAGCTTTACACTTATCTAGATTAGGCGTTAAAGTTATGGGTATACCTGGTACTATCGATTTAGACTTAGCTTGCTCAGAATACACTATTGGCTTTGATACAGCTGTAAACACTGCTATGGAGGCTATTAACAAAATAAGAGATACATCTTCTTCCCACGAACGTTGTACTGTTGTACAAGTTATGGGTAGAAATGCTGGTTATATAGCTTTATGGTGTGGCTTAATAAACGGTGCCGAAGAAGTTTTAATACCTGAAAGGCCAGATGTTACACCTGATGAAGTTATAGAAACTATAGAAAAAAATAGAAAAAATGGTAAAATAAGCAATGTTATTATTTTAGCCGAAGGTTTTACAAAAGTAGAACCTCACGAATTTGCTAAAAAAATAGAATCAACTACTGGTATAGAAACTAGAGCAACTGTATTAGGACATCTTCAAAGAGGTGGCTCTCCTACTGCTATTGATAGAATGCACGCTTCTATGATGGGATATAAAGCTGTTGAAGAGCTCTTAAAAGGAAATATTAACAGAATTATGATTTATAAAAATGGTAATTATGATGATATTGACCTTGAAGAAGGTTTAAATACAACTAGAACATACGATGATAGTCTTTATAAAATAATAAAAACATTTGCTTAATATATATTAAAGGAGTATTTAAAATTATGAGAAAAACTAAAATTATTGCTACATTAGGCCCTGTTAGTAATTCACCAGAAATGGTTAAAAAACTTATAGAAACTGGTATGAATGCTGTTCGTATCAACTTTTCTCACGGTAGCCACGAATCTCACGGAGAAACTATTAATACTGTAAAAAAAGTTAGAGAAGAATTAGGCCTTCCTATTCCTCTTGTTTTAGACACAAAAGGCCCTGAAATAAGAACTAAACTTCTTAAAGAAGAACCTGTTAAACTTGAAAAAGGTAATAAATTTATCCTTACTACTGACGATATTGAAGGCGATGCTACAAAAGTTTCTGTTACATATGAAGACTTTGCTAAAGACCTTCACGTTGGTGCAACAGTTTTAATAGATGATGGTTTAATCGAACTTAAAGTTTTAGAAATAAACGGAAATGACGTTGTTTGTGAAATAATTAATAGTGGTATGTTAGGTTCTAGAAAAGGTATAAACCTTCCTAACGTTTCTATTAAATTACCTGCTCTTACTGAAAAAGATATAGATGATATCAAATTTGGTATAAAAATGGGATTTGACTACATTGCTGCATCTTTTATCCGTTCTGCTTCTGATGTATTATCTATCCGTAAAGTATTAGAAGAAAACGGTGGTTCTGACATTAAAATTATATCTAAAATAGAAAACCGTGAAGGTGTTGACAACATTGATGCTATATTAGAAGTTACTGACGGTATAATGGTTGCTCGTGGAGACCTTGGTGTAGAAATTCCTTTCGAAGAAGTACCTATTATCCAAAAAGAATTAATTGAAAAATGTAAAGCTAAAGGTAAATTAGTTGTTACTGCTACTCAAATGTTAGAATCTATGATTACTAACCCTCGTCCTACTAGAGCAGAAGCTAGTGATGTTGCTAATGCTATCTATGACGGTACTGATGCTATTATGTTATCAGGTGAAACTGCAAAAGGTAGCTTCCCTGTAGAAGCAGTTAATGCTATGGTTAGAATAGCTACAAAAATTGAATCTTCTATTGATTACATTGAAAAATTCTACAAAAATTGTGGTTCAAAAACTTCTAATATTACAGATGCTATAAGCCACGCTACTTGCACAACTGCTAGTGATTTAAACTCTCCTTGTATAGTTGCTGTTACAAAATCTGGCTTTACTGTTAGAGAAGTTTCTAAATATAGACCTAAATCTCTTATATTAGGTTTAACTCCTGATGAAAGAGTATTAAGACAATTAAATCTTACTTGGGGTTGTTATCCTTATTTAGTAGATATTGATAGCATATCTACTGGAGATTTATTCCAAAATACTGTTAAAATTGCTAATGAAAAAGGTTTTGCTAAAAAAGGTGACGTAATTGTTACTGTTGGTGGTACACCTATTGGACAAACTGGCTCTACTAACACTTTAAGAGCTCAAACTTTATAATATATAATTTAAATTAACAAAATAAAAGGCTAAAATTTAGCCTTTTATTTTGTTTTAAAATTTTATTTTTATTTAAATGGGTTAAAATAATGTTTTCTACAAGTTGAAATAAAATAATCTTCCCCTTCTTCTATATCTCCTATAACAACTGTATTGCCTGTTTCTGATTCTAAAATAGGTTTACCATTTTTTATTCTCAAGTTCATTATTGCTTTTTTATCACAAAAATGACAAACACTTTTTATCTCTTGTATACTATCTGCAAAATATAACAATGCTTTAGACCCTTCAAAAAGTTTACCCTTTATGTAACTATTTTTAAGTCCATAGCATATAACAGGTATTTTTAAAAAGTCTACAACCTCTGTAAGCTGTATAACTTGTATTTTTGTCAAAAACTGTGCCTCATCTATTAATATACAATTTATTTTTCCTTCATTATTATTCTCTATAAATTTATACAAATTTGTATCTTTATCAAAGCAGAAACATTTGTGTTTATACGTTAATGCTCTACTCTCTATGTAAAAATCTTCTGTTCTTGTATCTAAACTAGACCTAAGACAAATTATATTTTTACCCTGATTTTCATACTTGTGAGCAGTCATTAAAAGGTCTGCAGACTTAGATGCGTCCATTGTACCATATTTAAAATATAACTTAGCCATTTTTTTCTCCTATTATTCAGCTTTTTTAGTTGTATCTTCTTGTATATTGCTATCCTCTTTATAAGTTACTTTTGTACTATCTAAAGTTTGTTCTATAATATTTATCATAATATCTTTAGTAAGACTACCAGATATATAACCAAATATTTTACTTTCTTTATTAATCATAAATGTTGTAGGAAAAGACCTAACATAATAATCTCTAAAAACTTCTCCTGTTTCATCAAAAACTATTGGAAATGTATATCCTTTATCTTCTATAAATTTAATAATTTCTTCTTTAGATACATCACTATTGTTTGGATATTCTTTAGATGATGGATTTGCTACACCAAGTATAACAACTTCATCTTCATTAAGTCCATACTCTTTATAAAGTTCTTCTATATGAGGCATCTCTATTAAACAAGGATTACACCAAGTTGCCCAAAAATTAAGAAATACTACTTTACCCTTATAGTCTGACAATGTATGTGTATTTCCATATTGGTCTGTAAGTTTAAAATCAAATATATCTTGTAATTCTTCTTCATATGATGTTGTTTCATTTTCTTTATTTTCATTTAAAGTAGTATTTTCTGTATTATTTTCTTCTTTTGTATCTTCTTCAACTTTGCTTTTATTTGTATCTTTATCTTCAGAAGAAACTGTATACTTATTTAAATATTTTGATATACCGTTCATATATCCAGTAAATGTCATTATACCTATTACTACTAATAAGATACCACTTATTTTTACAGTGTATTTTATAATTTTTTGGTTTTGTTTGAAGAAATTTAAAACTCTTCCTGTAAATAACCCTAATAATAAAAATGGTAAAATAAAACCTAAAGAATATACAAGTACTAAAAAGTTACCAATAAAAGCATTTTTAGAGCTAGATGCTAATATTAATACTGATGATAATGCAGGCCCTACACAAGGTGTCCAAGCAAAACTAAATGTAAATCCCATAAAAAATGCTATTAATGGATTTACTTGTTTTTTGCTCATATCAAAATTGATTTTTCTTTCTTTTTGTAAAAATTTAAAAGTAAAAATATCTAATTGGAAAAGACCCAATAAAATAATTACTATACCACCTACTCTTGTAAAAATAACTTGATATTCATTAAAAAATCTTCCTAATGCTGAAAATGATAATCCTAATAAAAAAAATGTACAACATATACCTATTGTAAAACATAAAGTGTGAAAAAATACTTTTTTCCTATTATATACTATTGTGCCGTCACTTAAAGTTTGCTTTGCATTGCCTGCCAAATACGTTATATATATTGGTATTAGTGGCAAAATACACGGGGATAAAAATGATAATAACCCCTCTAAAAATACTACTATAAAACTTATGTGTCCTGAAACATTTATATTATCAAACATAACCTTTCCTTTCTAAATATTATTTATTAAATTTTGTATAAATTCTTTATCTTTTAATCCATTTACTTTTTGTATAGTTTTATTATCTTTTAAAATAACCATTGTTGGAACAGTCATTACACCAAATTTTATAGCTAAATCTGTGCTTTCTTCAATGTTTATTTTTCCAACAGTAATGTTTTCATTTTCACTTTCTATTTCTTCTAATATATTATTTAAAATTTTACAAGGTCCACAGTTAGTAGCACCAAAATCTAAAATAACTAAACTATTACTATTTGTTACATATTCATCATAATTTTTTTCTGTAATATCTATTATCATAATATACTCCTTTCTATTAAACTATACCATCAAGTTTTAAATTTGGATAAGCATTTAAATCTAAGTTTGCAAAATTTTCTTTTAAATATTGATAATAACCAGCACAACCTATCATAGCAGCATTATCTGTACATAATTTTAAACTTGGTACACAGAGCTTTATATTCTCTTTATTACAAGCACTCTGCATACTCTCTCGTAAAAATGAATTTGCAGATACTCCACCAGCTAATGCTAGTATTTTAACTTTATTTTCTTTACAAGCCTTTATAGATTTAAAAACTAAAACATCTACTAAGGCTTGTTGAAAAGATGCTGCTAAATCTTCATTTTTAAATGGTGTATTTGTCATTTTACTCTTATTAACAAAGTTTAAAACAGCAGATTTTAATCCACTAAAACTAAAATCATAATCATCTGTATCTATCATTACTCGTGGAAAATCTATAGCGTGCCTATCTCCTAATTTTGCAAGCTTATCTATCTCTGGCCCTCCAGGATATTTTAAGCCTATTGTCCTTGCCACTTTATCAAATGCTTCTCCACAAGCATCATCTCTAGTTTTACCAATTATTTTAAATTTACCGTAATCTTCTACATAAACTATATGGGTATGCCCTCCAGATATAACAAGGCTTATAAAAGGTGGCTGTAATTCTTTATCATCTATATAGTTAGCGTATATATGCCCTTCTATATGATGCACTGGGACAAGAGGCTTTTTTAATGTATATGCTAGAGATTTTGCATAGCTAACACCAACTAATAAAGCTCCAACAAGCCCTGGACCATATGTAACAGCAATAGCATCTATATCATTAATACATATATTAGCTTGCTCTAAAGCCTCATCTAAAACAAAGTCTATAACTTCTATATGTTTTCTTGATGCTATCTCTGGAACAACACCACCAAATACCCTATGAGTATCTATCTGAGATGATATAACATTAGATAAAACTTCCCTACCATTTTTTACAACAGCAATAGAGGTTTCATCACAAGAACTTTCAATGGCTAGTATAATTATATCTTTTTGTTTATCTTCCATACTATATCCTTTCTTAAAATTTATTTTATGTTATATTATATCAACAATTTTAAAACAAATCAATAAATTAGTAAATTTAAAATAACTATTTAAGCTTAAAATTAAACTTTAAATAATAACTACTTTATACTTTAGTTATTATTTAGCTTTTATATATATTTACTAACTATGATATTAATTTTTTACGTATAATTTATATTTTTTTCCCCTTTGACTTTTAAATTTTAAATTGGTATACTTAAATAAAAAAGGTGAGGAAAACTATGAAAACTAATTATCATACACACACATTACGTTGTAAACACGCTGTTGGAAATGCTAAAGACTATGTTTTAAGTGCAATAAATGAAAATTTATCTATATTGGGGTTTAGTGACCATTCTCCTTATCCTGATGATAGATTTGGACTTAGAATGGATTTTTGTGAGCTTGAAGACTATATAAAAGAAGTTGAAGATTTAAAAATGGAATTTAAAAATAAAATTTTTATAAAGTCTGGGTTAGAGATAGAATACGACCCAAGAGAAAAAGATTATTATGAGGAGCTATTAAATAAATACAACTTAGATTATTTAGCATTAGGCCAACATTTTTATATTAACAATAACAACGAGGCTATAAATACCTATTCTTTAAATGATACAAAAAAGTATTTAGAATATGGAAAAACACTTGTAGAAGCTATGAAAACGGGATATTTTAAATTTATAGCACACCCTGATGTTATTTTTATAAATGATTTACCTTGGGATAATAACTGCGATGAATTTTGTAATTTAATAGTTAAAGCTGCTAAAGAAAATGATTTTATTTTAGAATTTAATGCTAATGGATTAAGACGTGGTAAAAAAAATTTTTGCGATGGAACTCGTTACTCTTATCCACATAAAAGCTTTTGGTATAAAGTAGCAAAAGAAAACATTAAAGTTATTATAAACTCAGATTGCCACAACCCTATACAAGTTTGGGACGAATATATGGATAAAGCTTATGATATGGCAAATAAACTAGGTCTTAATGTTATAAATGAAATATTTTAAATTAAATTTATATTTAATAATATATATTTTAAAGGCTGTAGATAGAGTCTACAGCCTAAATTTATTTAACTTTTATTTTTATTATGCTTCCTTTTTCTATAAAAACTCCTGCCTCTGGCATTTGTTCAAATACTTTTTTAGTAGTGTTATCTTGTTTATTACTTTCACTAGTTTTTTCTATTATGTCTAAATCTGTGTTTTGATTGCTATTTTCTGATGTTTTCTCTGTACTTTCATTCTCTGTTTTTATTTCATTTTCTATTTTTATTTCTTTTTCTGTAGCTTGATGTTCCACAATAGAGATTTCAAATCCAAGCTCTTTTATAAGTTTACTAGCCTCATCTATCGATAAATTTTTAGTATCTGGAACAGATACAAGCTCTTTTTTATCATCTTTAGATTCTATGTATAATAAAACTTTACCATTTTTATCTATGCTCGTATTAGCTATAGGTATTTGTTTTACAACCATATCTCCACTGCCACCTACAATTTGAAAATCTATACCAACAGAATTTAACTCTTTTATAACTGTTTTTAAATCTTTGTTTGTATAATCTTTTAACAAAATTTTATCTTTAGACACTTCTTTATCCTCTGACACCATTTTTTCATTAGATGGTGGTATAGCCTTATAGTCTATAATTTTTTGGAAGTATTCTTTTACCATAGGTACAGGGGAAATAACTCCAGGAGCAGATTTTGCATAATCTTTTGGTTTGCTTATTGTAGCTAACATAAGATATTCTGGGTCTTCTGCTGGCATATATGCTGCAAATCCAAGTGTATAAATATTATCAGAGCGTTTTCCTTGCTGTGCTGTTGCTGTTTTCCCACCTATATTATAGCCTGCTATATTAGCTTTATATCCTGTACCACCTTGCTCTAAAGTTTGTATCATAGCTGTTTTTAAAAAATCTGACGTATCCTCAGATATTACTTTTCTTACTACTTTTGGAGTTTGTTCTTCTACAATATTTCCATTTTCATCTATTATTTGAGACACCAAATATGGTTTCATAATATTACCACCATTTATAGTAGCAGCAAAAGCATTTATAATTTGTATAGCCGACGTAGTAAAAGTTTGTCCAAATGCACTTGTGGCAAGTTCTGTAACATTTAATTTTTCTACAGGCACAATATAAGTATCAGATTTTATCTCTCCATATAAATCTATGCCTGTTCTATACCCAAAGCCAAAATCTCTTTGATATTTGTAAAAAGAATTTCTCCCTAGCCTATCTGCAATTTCTAACATAGCCATATTACAAGATTTTTCTAAGGCTTCTGTAACGGTAAGTGTTCCGTGTCCACTTCTTTTGTGACATCTTATAAAATAATCTGCAACTTGTTTACCACCAGAACAATAAAATGTTTCATTTTTACTTATAGCACCTTCTTCTAGCCCTGCTGCAACCGTTATAGCCTTAAATGTAGAACCTGGTTCAAAAGCATCTGATATTGCAAAATTTTTCCAAATTGAATTTCTTATTTTAAGTTGTTCTTCTGGTGACATTTTGTCAAAATTAGCTTTATAGACTGGGTCCTCTAGTAAAGATATATTGTTAGGATTATTTAAGTCAAAGTCTGGATATTGTGCCATTGATAAAATTTCACCTGTTTTTGGGTTCATAAGAATTATAGAAACACTCTCTGGAGTATTTGTTGGAGATAAAGATTTATATGTATTTTCCACAATTTCTTCTGCATATTGTTGTAATGTCAGGTCAATTGTAGTAACTATATCATTACCTTTTATAGGCTGTATATCATTTGTAACAACAGAAGAGTTTCCATCGTATGTTCTATATATTCTTCCTGGAGTACCTGTTAATTGTTTATCATAAACTTTTTCAAGCCCCCACCTAGTATCACCCATAATAAAACCTATTGTTTGAGATGCAGAGTTTTTTTGAGGATAATTTCTTTGTGTATCTGTTTCTAAGTTTACCCCTATAAGTTTTTCTTCTTCTAATTTTTTACCTAAATCATATGGTATTTTCTTTTTTATAATTTTCCAATGAGTATCATTTTCTGGTTTTAATTTTCCTTTATCATCTTTTATTAAATAGGCATTTAAATCGTTAACGTTCATTTGTAAAATCTCTGCTGTTTTTATTAATATGCCACTTGCTTTTTCAGGTTTTAATTCAGATAATAGCCTAATATCTAAAGCCACATTAAAAACAGTTGTACTTATAGCTAATGGTTGGTTATTTCTATCTAATATGCTACCTCTATTAGGGTTTATAATTTTGTCAGATACTTTATTTATTTGATTTTCAATTGCTTCTTTTTCAAATTCGTTACCACTTTGGGCCTTTATAGATATTACTCTATATATACCTACAAATGATAAAGCACCTGTAATAACAAAAATTAAAAATATTATACGTCCTCTCATTAAGCTTTGTTTTTTGTTATTTCTTTTTCTATTTGAGCTATTTCTGGCTCTATTTGTTCTATTTTTGCTCAATTATAATCAGTCCTTATTTTAAATATACTAAGTTTGTTTATTTATCCAACTAGTTATTTTTGATAAAAAAGTATCCTTTTTTTCAACTTTACCTTTTTGTGAATAACTTTCTTTAGGTACATCTATGTGTACTATTTGGTGGTTTGCAGGTTTTTGCATACCTAGTTCAGATGTTGCTATGTATTCTACATATTCTAAATCCAAATTTTTAGCTAACTCTGTTTCTAAATATTTATTATTTTCTTTAATTTCCTTTAAAGTTATATTTAAATCTTCTATATCAAATTTTTTTTGTATTGTAAGCGCTTCTATAAAAATAATTGATATTACAAAGGTTGATATAATAACAAGCGTAGCTATAAACTTTAATGAAAAAAATCTTATTCCTTGCTCTGCTTCAACATATTTATCTTTTTTTATCTTTTTTATTCTTCTATTTATATGCCTTGAAGTACTATATTCTGGTTCATAATCATATGCTACTGATGTGTAGTTGTAATAATTTCTTTTATTACCTGTATTATACCTGTTTCTTTGGTATTTCATATATTACGCCTCCTTATAAAATTACCTTCGTTCAAAAACTCTAAGTTTTGCACTCCTTGAACGATGATTTTGTTCTAATTCATATTCCGATGGTAATATAGGCTTTCTTGTAACAACTCTCCCTAAAGACTTTTTACCACAAGCACATATAGGTAAATCTCTTGGACATATACAAGGATTTTCTAGCTCTTTAAATACATTTTTTACTATCCTATCTTCTAAAGAATGGAATGTAATTATTAAAAGCCTCCCATTTTTATTTAAAATGTTTACCATACTAGTTATTGTATCTTTTAATATTTCAAGCTCTCCATTAACTTCTATTCTTATTGCCTGGAATGTTCTTTTAGCAGGGTGTGGTCCATCTATTCTTGCACCTTTTGGAATAGCTTTTTTAATAATAGACACTAGCTCAAAAGTTGTTTCTATTGGTTTAATTTTTCTTTCATTTTCTATAAATTCTGCTATCCTTTTAGACCATCTTTCTTCTCCATATTGAGATATTATCTTGTTAAGTTCTTCTTTTGAATATGTATTTACTACTGTATATGCAGAAAAATCATTTCTAATATCCATACGCATATCCAATGGGGCATCTTGCATATAAGAAAAACCTCTATACCCTTCATCTAATTGATGAGAAGAAACACCTAAATCTAATAAAATACCATCTACACCAACATCTGACATATTAAGAGAGCTATATATTTCTTGTATTTTAGAAAAATTACTATGTACAAAAGTTATATTATTAAAACCTGCTAATCTTTTCTTACCTACTTTTATAGCATTTTCGTCTTGGTCTATACATATTAAATTTCCTGTATTTTCTAATGCTTTTGCTATATGGCTAGAATGCCCTGCTCCACCCATAGTCCCATCTATATATACACCATTTTTTTTAATATTTAAACTTTCTATACATTCGTTTAAAAGTACTGATATATGTTCAAAATTCATAAAAATCACCTATATGCCAAGTTCTGCCATTCTTTCTGCTAGTTCATTATCTATAAAGTTGTCTTCATCATTGTATACTTCCCAGTTTTCTTTACCCCAAATCTCTACCTTGTTTACAACACCAATAGACACTATCTCTTTTGATATATTAGCGTGTTTTCTAAGATTTTGAGGAATTATAATTCTTCCTTGAGAATCTGGCTCGCATTCACAAGCACCAGAAAAAAGAAAACGAAAAAACCGTCTGACACCTTCATCTGTAGTAGGAAATTGCTTCATTTTTTCCTCAAAAGCTTTCCATTCCTCCATAGTGTAAATAACAAGGCATTTATCTAACCCTTTAGTGAGTATAAATGTTTGTCCAAGTTCTTCACGAAACTTAGCAGGGATAATAGCTCTACCTTTAGCATCAACATTATGCTGATATTCACCCATAAACATAAAACTCACCAACCTTTTACCACTTTACACCACTTTTTTACCACATAAAACCACTTTATAATAATTTTAATACATTTTTTAAAATTTTTCAACCAAAATTTAAAAATTTTTTCAAAAAACATTATCTCTTAGTATTCGATTTTTATTTACATAAAATACTAAATTAAAAATATATTATATTATTATAAAATTACATAATTATGCCGATATTATATATAAACTACTTGTTGAGGTGATTTTTTGAACATTAATACGCAAGATATACTAAATAAACTTTTATATAACAATCTATCTCAAAATGCTGAAATAGAAAATAACAACACAGTAAATGAAAATTTAGAAAATATCAATAGTAAAATATTTAAATATAACCAGAATAACAGCCATATATTAAGCTCTGATGAAGAATTAAAATTGCTATTAAATAGCCTTAATCAAGCTCCAACTAAAGAAAATATAGAATTAATAAAAATATTAGTACAAAATAATTTACCTATTAATAAAGATAATTTAGATAGCATAATAAAATCAACAAAAATTTTTAATGAAAATTCTATAGAAAAGGCTTTATTCTTAATTGAAAATAAACTTAAGCCAACAATAAATATAGGGGAACAAATTGATAACTATTTATCAAAAGAAACATTAATAGATAAACAAATTGATACTTTATTTTCTAATATTAATTCATTAGGTGATAATAATTTAACAAAAGAAATTTTTAAAAATTCTAACCTTGAAAGTCTATTAAATATAAATATTAATAAACTAAAAGATTTTAAACTTGAGCTATTAAATCATATTAAAACTAATTTATCCGAATATAAATCCTTAGAAAGACTATTAAATGGCATTACTAATTTAGATAAAAATAGCACTAATAGTAACTATAATAAGTTATCTAATATATTAGAAAATATACTCGATTTTAATTTTAATGAAGATTTATCAATAAATTTTGAAAAAACAAATATTTTAAAAAATATAGCTAATACTTTAAATGAAAATATTAACAATCAAGATTTATTAAAAGATAATTTAAAAAATTTAAATA
>NZ_CAUWHO010000026.1:0-30408 GCF_963558545.1 uncultured Tyzzerella sp.
AGATTTTTAAAATAATTTATAGAATGGGTGCGATATCTCAAAAGGATATTTAAGGGTGTTATATAAAATGAACTTAGAAAAACAAAAGTTAACTCCTATTTTTACTGCTCTATCTAAATATAGAGAAGAAAATATAGTACACTTTGACGTTCCAGGTCATAAAAAAAATAAAGATACTTTTATTGCTAAAGCTATGGGTGAAGACATAATATCTTTTGATGCAAACTCTACTAAAGAACTTGATATGCTTTCACATCCTGTTGGAGTAATATTAGAAGCCGAAGAACTTTTAGCAGAAGCATATGGTGCAGATAATGCATTTATGCTAGTTAACGGTTCTACATTTGGTGTGCAAACAATGATACTTAGTGCTTGTGCTCCAAAAGATAAAATAATTATTCCGCGTAATGTACATAAATCTGTTATTAATGCTATTATTTTATCTGGTGCAACCCCTATATTTATACAACCAGAGATAGATTATAATTATGGTATAGCAAATGGTGTTAAAGTAGAAACTGTTAAAGAAACTATAAAAGCACACCCAGATGCTAAAGCTATTTTCATAATTAATCCTACCTATTTTGGTGTAGCATCTGACCTTAGAAAAATAATAAAAATTTGCCATAGACATAATATTGCTGTTTTGGTAGATGAAGCACACGGGGCTCATCTTCCTTTCCATCCATATTTGCCAGACTGTGCTATGAAGCTAGGTGCTGATATGTCTACTGCTAGTTTACATAAAACTGCAGGCTCTCTTACACAAAGCTCTGCCCTATTTCATAACGAAGGTATAATAGATATAAATAAAATAAGGGGTACTATAAACCTTATGCAAACAACAAGTGCATCTTATCTATTGTTAGCTAGTATGGATATAGCTCGCTCTAACCTGGCCTTAAAAGGTAAAAAGATATTTGCAGATTTATTAAAAAAATGTGCAGAGGCAAAAGTTAGATTATCTAAAGTAGCTGGTATATCTGTTATATCAGAAGATTATATAGATGAAAATGACGAGCACGGTATATACGATTTTGACGATACAAAATTTGTTATAAAAGTTAATGAACTTGGTCTATCTGGATTTCAAGTTTATAAAATATTAAAAGAAGAATATAACATTCAGCTAGAGCTTGCAGAAAGCTATGTTGTTTTAGCTGTTGTTGGTATTGGAGATACAAATGAAACAATAGATACTTTAGTATCTGCCTTTGAAGATTTATCAAAAAGATTTTATGGTAAAAAAGAGCCATTTAAAATAGAAATATCTAATTTCTTTGAAAAACCAAAAACTATAGTTTTACCTAGAGATGCTTATTTTTCACCTAAAAGCACTATATGTATAGATGATGCACTAGGACAAGTTTGTGGAGAATCTATTATGATTTACCCTCCAGGCATACCATTAATTATACCGGGTGAGCTTATAACAGAAAAAATAATCTCTAGCTATAAATATTATATGGAACAAAACTGTGTAGTTATGAACGATGATGAAGAACAAGGCATAATAAAAGTCCTTGGTGAAGATGAAAATGAATAAAATTTAGAAAGGATAATAAAAATGAACGTAAATTATTTACCTAAAAAGTTTTTAGGGTGTGAAAGTAGCTTTGAAGATGCAGATTTTATTATTTTTGGAGCGCCATTTGATGGTACAACTACATTTAGACCAGGTACTAGGTTTGCCCCACAAACAATGCGTATAGAATCTATCGGATTAGAAACATATAGCCCTTATTTTGATTTAGATATAGAAGATTATAATGTAAATGATAACGGAGATTTAGATTTACCTTTTGGCGCTACACAATCTGCATTAGATATAATACAAGAACAAGCAAAAAAAATATTTGATAGTAATAAAAAACCTCTTATGATAGGTGGAGAGCATTTAGTATCTTTACCTGTTATAAAGGAAGCATTTAATAAATATCCAGATTTGCATATTATACATTTTGATGCACATACAGATTTAAGAGAAGAATATTTAGGAGAAAAACTTTCTCATTCTAGCGTGTTTAAAAGAGTTTGGGACTTTATAGGCGATAATAAGATTTATCAATTTGGTATAAGAAGTGGTACAAAGGAAGAATTTTATTGGGCTAAAGAAGGGCACGTTTACATTAACAAATTTAATTTTGACACATTAAAAGAAATAGTAAATAGTCTTAATGGCAAGCCTGTATATTTTTCAATAGACTTAGATGTATTAGACCCTTCTATTATGTCTGGTACTGGAACAACAGAAGCTGGTGGTGTTAGCTTTAATGAGCTTATAAATGCTATAAAAGAAGTGTCTACTCTAAATATTATAGGTGCAGATATAGTTGAGCTTTCTCCTCACTATGACCATAGTGGTGTTTCTACTGCTGTTGCTTGTAAAATACTTAGAGAAATGTTATGTGCTATGATTACAAATAATTAATTACAATGAGGATTTTATGAAAAATATATATAAAATAGTAATATGTTTTATGTTAAGCTTTATTATTTTTATATTTGCAGTAGGTGTAGGTAGTGTTTTTATTCCACCAACACATACAATAAATATTTTACTATATAAAATATGTAATTTTAATTTTTTAGAAATAAACGAAACTTTTTTATCTATTTTATGGAAAATTAGGCTTCCAAGGGTTTTATTAGCCTTTATATGTGGAGCTGGTCTTTCATTAAGCGGAACTATTATACAATCTTTACTTAAAAATTCACTAGCATCATCTTATACTCTTGGAGTTTCTTCTGGAGCATCACTTGGTGCTAGTATTTGTATATTATTTAAAATATATATATTTGGTATTTTTTCTATACAAATATTTGGGTTTTTATTTGGTATAATAACAGTTTTTATCGCCATAGCAATAGCTACAAAGTTAGATAAAACAATGCAAAACAACGCCATAATACTTACAGGTATGGCTTTTTCTCTTTTTACTAATGCTATGTTATCTATAATAATAACTTTTGCAAAAGAAGATTTACAAAGCCTTATATTTTGGCAAATGGGTAGCTTTTCTATGAAAAATAATATATATATACTTATACTATACCCTACTATACTAATAGTTTTTTTATTAGTGTTTTTTAAATACAGAGAATTGGATATATTAAGCTTTGGAGATGAACAAGCTAACATTAGTGGTGTTGAAGTTAAAAAAGTAAAATTATTTTTATTATCTATGGCATCGTTATTAACTGGATTTGTTGTTTCTGTTGTTGGAGTTATAGGCTTTATAGATTTATTTACACCTCATATAACAAGAAAAATATTTGGAGCTAGCCATAAATATGTACTATCTATGTCATTAATACTAGGTGGCACTTTTATGGTTTTATGTGATTTAGTAGCTAGAACTATAACTGCTCCTATTGAACTACCTGTTGGTGCTGTTACATCTGCTATAGGTGCTCCATTTTTTATATACTTATATTTTGATAAAAGGAAATAATACTATGATAAAAGTAACTAATCTTTCGGTATTTTACAGTAAATTTAAATCTTTAGATAATATTAATTTTCAGCTCTCAAAAGGTGAAAGTTTAAGTATAATAGGACCCAATGGTTGTGGAAAAACTACCCTTTTAAAATGCTTATCCAACAATATTAGCTTTATTGGAGAGATATTTATTAACAATAAAAATATCTCCAGTATAAAAAGAAAAGATTTAGCTAAAAAAATTGGTATGCTAAGTCAATTAATGTGTATTAGCTTTAATTATTCTGTATTTGATACTGTTATGATGGGAAGATATGCTCATCAAGATAAATTTTTAGTAAATAATACCAAACAAGACATTGATATAGTAATAAATGCTTTAAAAACTGTTGGCTTACTAGATTTTAAAGATAGATATATATCTAATCTGTCTGGAGGACAATTACAAAGAGTTTTTTTAGCAAGATTAATTGCACAAAATCCAGATATAATATTATTAGATGAACCTACCAACCATTTAGATTTTAAATATCAAATAGAGCTTATACAGTTTTTAAAAGATTGGTCTAAAAAAGAAAATAAAACAATAATAGGTGTTATACACGATATAAACCTTGCAATGCTTTTATCAGAAAATATAATGGTTTTACAAAATGGAGCTATAAAGTTCTTTGACAAAAGTACAAATATCATAAAAAGTAATACTTTAAATGAAGTATATGATATAAATATAAAAGATTATATGATAAATAGCTTAAAAAAGTGGGAAATCATCTAAACCTGTGTTTTTCTCAATCACTATAATTCTAATTGACACTTAAGAAAATACCCATTATAATTACATCATTAAATATTCTACTAATAGAATATAGTTTATTACATATAAAAAGTTTATATTTTAAGGGGTATTTGCTATGTTAAAATTGTTTTTCCATTAAGTATAATCGCTACATTAGCATTAAGCAGTACAAACACTTTTGCTCGTAATTATATACCAGATTGCACAGGGGCTCATCATTTAAGTAACAAATCTACATCAGGTGTAGGTTATGAAAATATAATTGTACACGCTTATTGCCCAAACAGTGTGGATACCCATAACCATATGAAAATTCATTTTTATAATAGAATTTAAAAATAATATATAAACCGTAAATTAAACAAAATTTAAATAATAGAAGTTTATATAAAATGAATAAGCTCTATTTCCAAGAGATAAAAAGTTGGCTAAAAAAGACTTAATTATTTTTATAAAGGTAAATTAATTCAAATTGGACTTAATTTTAAAAACTCTTTATCTCTTTATATAACAGATATAAAAAGTGGATAATTAGAATATTGTTAATAATATTAAAGGAAATTTATTTTAAAGAAAGTAAAATAGGTGTAAATAAAAGATGAGTAAAAATAGGAAAAATTAGATATAAGAAACGATTTTATTTTATCTAAATTAATGATAGATTAATAAGTATATAAATTATTAAAGTTCAAAATATCTAACATAAAATATATGAATGGCAAAAAAAATAAAATAATTTATAAATATGATAAATAATAAACCAAATAGAATTAAAGATAATAAAGAAAGTAGCCAAGAATATATTACACTTTAAAAAAAATAAAAATTTAAAGAAGCCTTACAAAAAGGAATACAACAGGGTATCGAACAAGAAAAATATAATAAAATGATAAAACAAATACCTTTATTAAAAGAATTTAATATTGATAATTCTATTGTAGTTAAAAAAATAACTAGAGATTATAGAATAACAGAAGAATAAATAAAATATTTATAATTAAAAATATAAATCTTCTTTTTGATTAGAATAAACTATTTTATTAAAAAATTTGAAAATTTTATATAATCTTTTTCCTGATTATTTTCTATATTTAAAAGCACTATGTTTAATTTTTCTAAATCTTTCTTTAGATTAAAAATTATTTCTTCAATATCTGCTTTTTTCTTTTAAAATATTCTTATTTACTTACTATATTACAATAAATTATACAATAAAAAATAATTGCTTCTTATGTCAAAATGTTCCATATAATTTTAAAAAATATTGTAGCTTTATATCATCTACTTTATTGACAATAGACAAATAACACTCTACCTTTATTTGCTACTAAAACTTGTAGATACTACAAACCAGATAATGTATTAAAAATGTTAAAAATAATTGTTGATTGTAAGTTTCACGATTTAAGACATACTTTTTGCAGTATGTTATCAGAACAAGGTATTGATATAAAAACTGCAAGTGTATTAATTAGTTACAGTTATATAAAAATGAATGCAAATATCTATACACATATATCAGAAACTAAAAAGAAAAAAGCTATAGATGACTTAATTTTTTAATAAAAAGTTTACCCCAAGTTTATCATTTTTTATTTTATTTAATATTTTTACAATTAAAAAAACCTTGAAAAATCAAGGCTTTAAAAGGTTTTGAAATATAAAAAATGTATAGTATGGAGATGAGGAGAATCGAACTCCTGTCCGAAAGCTCGTCAATAAAGACTTCTCCCATTACAGTTAGTTAAAATAAATTCCCTAAAATAATTACTAACTAACAAGCTATTAAATTAGGTAGCTTCATAAAATCTTTTGTTCTTGCAAAGCTTAAAGAACAAAGTTCCTCACCTTTTCGGCACTAGTAACTTTAGCAGTGAGCTACCAAAGGCTAGTGGCAGCTTTTAATTAAGCTGCAAACGCAAAATTATCTTTGTCGTTTAATTTTAAAAATTTTTGAAATTTTAACGTAGATTTCACTACGAATGGCTATCTCTATCTTCAAAACCCCCGTCGAAACCATTGCATCCCCTTAAAGTTATTACATTATATCACATATTTAATATTATTTCAACTATTTATTATTAATATATATTATTATACTTAAATTTTAATTATTTATACCTATTTTAAAATTTAATTAATATTTCTTTCCAATCATCAGAAAATCCAATTAAATCTAGTTCTATGTATTCTTTATATTCTTCTATTAAGGATTCTAATGTTAATATTATATAATTATTCCATTGTGCTTTATCTAAGACTAAAAATTTCATAATATGAAATATATCAAATATTCTGTATGTAATAATATTATGTTGGTGATTTACTTTACAATTAGCAGGTGTTTTTTGCAATTTAAAATTATACATCCTCATATAATGTGCAACCAAATTTCTAACATATACAATATTTTCTATCCAGCTTGTAAGTTGATTCACACCAGTATTATATTCTTTTGCGACTATTTTTTGTATAGGGGTATTAATATTTTTATATAGGCTATTAATCATACCCATTGTAAAAATATTAATACACACATTTATTGGCAATCTATTATTATATTCTTTAATATAGTAATCTATCATCTCTATTTTTTTATCTTTTTGCAATAATCTTTTTAAATTATTAATAAGCATTTTATGTTCTTTAAAATCTTTAAAATTTTTATTATCTAAATAACCAAAATCACCTACTTCATTAAAAATAGCATATGCTATTTTAGTTTTTAGTGTATTTTCTATTATTTCTAAAATATATACAATTATATTTCATAGCCTTCTATCAAATAAATACGTTTTATAAATAGAGTTAAAACTTATTTTATTTTTATAGTTTATATTTTTATCTGTAAAATTCGGTATATAACCTATTAAAATATAATAATTTAAAGAAGATAGAGTATTAATAACTTCTTTTTTGTCCTCTATTAATATTCCTTTATCTAAAAGCATATTTATTTGCTGTTCATAAATATTTTCTTTAGCCATAATAACTCCACAAAATTAATTTTATTTATATAAGTATAAAAAAACAACCCTATCATGGTACGCTTGTAAACAGAGGCGAGATGGGGTCTAAATCTCACTTATAGCATAATTAGTAACCAACCTAAATTATTTGAGTACTAATTATGCTATAAGATTTATATAACATCTTTATACTTATATTATAGTCTTTATATGTAAATTTGTCAATAACTTATATATATTTTTTTAATTATTTTATTTATATATAATAAATATTAAAAATAATAAAAAATACTTGTTAATTTAATTTTAATTATATTAAATAGCCTTCTGCATATATGAATAGCATAATTAACTAAAATATTTTATAGTTAATTATGCTATTTCATTATCCAATATAACTTACTTTATATAAAGTTGCCATAGTGTGTAACTTATTATTAAATTTATTTAATTTTTCTATATCTCCTTCTTGATATAAATCTATAAATTCTTTATTAAATTCATTCATTTCTTCTATTTTCCCTATGTAATATAGGTTTTGTATATTTTTTAAGATTTCATATACCAAATTTTCTTTTATTTGTATTACTTTTTGAGTTTCTATTATTTCTTCTCGTATTGTACCCATTTCTGTATCTAGCTTAAATGATGCTTCAGCACAAGCCTCTATCTTTTCTCTTAAATGAGTTGGCATATTACCATTATATTTATATCTAAGAGAATGCTCAATAGTAGCCCAAAAATTCATAGCCATAGTTCTAATTTGTATTTCACAAGGTATTTCCTTAGCACCAGTTGCTGTTATAACTTTGTATTTTATAGTAATATGATAGCTTCTATACCCACTACTTTTAGTATTATTTATATAGTCTTCTTCTTCTTTTATAGTAAGGTCTTTGCCATCTCTATCTCTTATAAGTTGAACAACTTTATATATATCTTCAACAAATTTACAAATTATCCTAACTCCTGCTATATCTTCTAATTTTTCAAATACTTTTGTTAAATGTATATCTCTTTTGTTAGACTTATCTATAATACTAGCTATAGATTTAACTCTAGTCTGAACAAGTTCTATAGGCGAATGTTGTTCAAGGTCTATATATTCCTTTTTTATGCTATTAAATTTTATATATAGCTCATCTGTTGCTTGTTTATATGGGAAAAGTTCTTCTCTCCAATTAATTATACTCATATAATCACCACTATTTTTTATTATTTTATAATTTTTTTAATTTACTGTTATGCTTTCTAATTTTGTATATAAATCTCTTTTGTCTACGTCTACCTTCTGTTAAAAATATATTTTTATTTTTAAATAACTTGTTATTGCTTTTTTCTTTTTTGTTAAAATTATCTTTTTCTATATCATTTACTTTTTCTATATAATCTGGACAAACTTCTTTTAATATTTCCATAAATTCTTCACCAGTAATATTTTCTTTTTCTATTAAATATTCTGATATTTTATCTAAAGCTGTTTTATTTTCTTTGAGTATATTTCTAGCTTTAATATGGCATTCTTTTATTATAGACTGTATTTCTTTGTCAATTTCTCTTTGAGTTTTAGATGAACAATTTGAAACCATTCTGCCATCAAGGTATCTATTCTCTATATCTTCTAAAGCAACCATATCAAATTTATCACTCATACCATATAAAGTTACCATACTTCTAGCTATGCTAGTAGCTCTTTGTATATCATTACTAGCACCTGTTGTTATAGAGCCAAATTCTACTTCCTCTGCACAACGTCCACCTAATAATACCATTATTTCTTCAAGCATTTCCACATTGTTTTGTAAATATTTATCTTGTTCTGGTATTTGTAAAGTATATCCTAAAGACCCCATTGTTCTAGGTACAATAGTTATCTTTTGTACTGGCTTAGTATTTTTTAGCATAGCCGACACCAATGCGTGACCTACTTCGTGGTAAGCAACAATACGTCTTTCTTGCTCTGATAAAATACGGTCTTTTTTCTCTTTACCAGCTATAACTACTTCTACTGCTTCCATAAGGTCTTCTTGCTTTACAAGTTCCCTACCACATCTAACTGCCCTAAGAGCAGCCTCATTAACCATATTAGCAAGGTCTGCACCAACACTACCACTTGTAGCTAACGCTATTTTTTTTAGGTCTACATTTTTATCAAGTTTAACCTTTTTAGCGTGTACTTTTAATATATCTTCTCTTCCTTTAAGGTCTGGTTTTTCTACTATTATTCTTCTATCAAACCTTCCTGGCCTTAAAAGAGCTTTATCTAAAACTTCAGGCCTATTAGTAGCAGCTAATATAACAATACCTTTAGAAGTGTCAAACCCATCCATTTCTGATAAAAGCTGATTTAGTGTTTGCTCTCTTTCATCATTTCCACCACCGTGTCCATCTCTTTTTTTACCAATAGCATCTATTTCATCTATAAAAACTATACAAGGTGTATTTTCCATAGCTTGTTTATAAAGGCTACGCACCCTAGATGCACCAAGTCCTACATACATTTCTACAAAGTCAGACCCTGCTATAGATAAAAATGTAACATTAGCCTCCCCTGCAACTGCCTTTGCAAGCATAGTTTTACCTGTACCAGGAGGACCAACTAATAATGCACCCTTTGGTTGAACTGCCCCTATTTTAGAATATTTTTCTGGATTATTTAAAAAGTCAACTATTTCTCTTAAGGATTCTTTAGCTTCTTCTTGCCCTGCTACATCTTTAAATGTAACTCCTGTTTCTTTTTGCATATAAACTTTGGCATTACTTTTTCCCATACCAAACATACCGCCACCCATTTTTTTGCTAAGTCCTCTAAATAAAAGTGTTAATATAAGATACATTACTAAAATAGGTAAAATATAATAAACAAAAAAGTTTACAAATCCATTATTTTCTACTATAGGTGCTTTAAAATCTACGTCATATTTTTTTAAATCTTCTTTTAATGTAAAATCTGGAAATCTACCTGTATATAAAGTGTGTGGAGACCCTATACCAAATATTTTACTTCCTTTTTTTGTTTCTTCTTTAGGGAATATTAAAATTTTCCCAGCTTGCACTTCAACCTTTTCAATTTTGCCATCTTCTAGCATATTTAAAAATTCACTATAGTCAATTTCTCTGCTACTTTTTGTTATCATAGATACTGTCATCATATTAAATAAAAAAGTTAAAACAATAGCTACAATAAGTATAGTTAAAGCAGTGTTTTTATTTGGCTTTTTATTGTTATTATTATTAAAATCGCCATTACTTTTAGGCTCATTTATATTGTTATCCATTTCATCATTCCCTCCAAATAATCTAAACCTTATTTAAAGTTTATTAATTTTAACATTAATTATAATATCTAATTTTATTATTAACATACTATAAATATTTAAAAATGTAAATTTATTAGCATAGTTATATGTAAAGCTAGTGTTTAATATATAACTATAATTTTCCTTAATAGATATTATACATAATTTGTATAATTTGTTCAACTATTATTTATTTAATTTTTTGTAAACTATTAATATTTTTAACAAATTTAATTAGTTAGTTTTTATATTGACAAAAATATAGTTATTATTATACTATATAATTAAAATTTATTATAATTATATAGGAGCTTGTTATATGTCAATTTTAGTAGAAAATTTTTTAGAAGAACCTTATAAAATAATCACTTTAAAAAATAATAATATTACCATAAAACTTACTAACATAGGAGCATCTATTGTATCTGCTATTTTAAAAGATAAAAATGGAAATGATGTAGATGTAATCTTAGGATTTGACAACCCTAAAGGGTATTTAAACAACGAATTTTGCTTAGGTGCTACAATTGGTAGAAATGCTAATAGAATAGAAAATGCAACTTTTAAAATAGATAATAAAACATATAATTTAGATAAAAATGATGGCGAAAACAATTTACACAGTGGATTTAATAGTACATCTAGCATAGTATGGGATTATAAAACAGACAATATAAATAATACAGTAATATTTTCTACTTTATTAGCTGATGGTTTTCAAAATATGGAAGGTAATTTTAGTATTTCTGTTTTTTATACTTTAAAGGAAGATAACTCTCTTGTAATAACATATAAAGGTAAATGTGATAAAAAAACTATTGCAAATTTTACAAATCACACATATTTTAACTTAAATGGACATACAGACCCTAATATATTAAATCAAGAAATTATGATAAATGCTGATAGTTTTACACCTTTTAAAGAAAATACAAATATACCTAGTGGCAAAATTTTAAATGTTTTTGACACTCCTATGGATTTTACAAAATTTAAAGCAATAGGAAAAGATATAGAAGAAGATTATAGTCAAATTAAACTAGGTAATGGATACGACCATAACTATGTTATAAACAACAAAAATAATGATATTACACTAGCTGCAAAAGCTTATTCTAAAAAAACAGGTATATGCTTAGAGGCTTATACAGACTTACCAGGGCTACAATTTTACACTGGAAATTTTAACAATATAAAACAATTTGGCAAATGTAACACTAACTATTTATCAAGAAGTGGCTTTTGCTTTGAAACACAGTATTTCCCTAACTGTTATAATATAGAAACATTTAAAAAACCTATCATAGATGCTAACCAATTATATCAAACTACTACTATATACAAACTAAGTATTACAAGGCTGTAGATTTTATCTACAGCCTTTAGTATTAATCTTCATATCCATTAGGATTATTTGTTTGCCATCTCCAAGCATCTTCACACATTTGCTCAAGGTTTCTTTCTGCTTTCCAACCAAGCTCTTTTTCTGCTTTAGTCGGGTCTGCATAGCATTTAGCAATATCCCCTGCTCTTCGTGGTTTAAACTCATATTTAATTTTTTTATTAGATGCTTTTTCAAAAGCATTAACTATATCCAAAACACTATATCCTGTTCCCGTACCTAAATTATATACAAAAACACCTTGAGATGTTTCTAATTTTTTAATAGCTTTTATATGTCCAATAGCAAGGTCTACAACGTGTATATAATCCCTCACACCAGTACCATCTTTTGTGTCATAGTCATTACCAAAAATACCTAAACAATCTAACTTACCAACAGCAACTTGTGAAACATAAGGCATAAGGTTATTTGGTATACCTTTTGGGTCTTCCCCCATAATTCCACTTTCGTGAGCCCCAGCAGGATTAAAGTATCTAAGTAAAACAACATTAAAACTTTTATCTGCTACATTAAAATCTGTTAAAATCTGTTCCATCATAGATTTTGTTTGACCATATGGATTTGTAATAACACCTTTAGGGCAATCTTCTGTAATAGGCACAAATTTTGGGTCTCCATAAACAGTTGCTGAAGAGCTAAAAACTATATTTTTAACATTATATTCTTTCATTACTTCAAATAAAACTAATGTACCTGTTATATTGTTATGATAGTATTCTAAAGGTTTTTGTACCGATTCTCCTACCGCTTTTAACGCTGCAAAATGTATAACTGCATCTATTTTTTCATTTTCAAATACCCTTTTAACACCTTCTTTATTTAATAAATCTTCTTCATAAAATTTTACCATTTTACCTGTTATTTCAAAAACTTTATCTAAAGATTTTTTGTTTGAATTACATAAATTATCTATTACGACAACATCGTATCCTTCTTTTAAAAGTTCAACACAAGTATGGCTACCTATATATCCTGCACCACCAGTAACTAAAATAGACATAATTATCCCTCCATTATACAAATTATTTATTTAAATTATTTATAAATTTCTCAAAACCTTTTTTACCTTTTTCATCTCTTTTAAATACACCTGCGTGTTCTAAAACAGTTAAAAAAGTTTTTCCTATTTCCTGCCTAATAATATCATCTATATTATCTTTTGTTATTTCATTATAATTATTTATAAAACTTTTTACCCAATGGCTATGCTTTTGTATTTTTTCATTTTCTTCAATATTTCTATTTTCTAAAATATATTGTTTTACAATCTCCATTTCCGATTTTAATCTAGGTGGTAAAATTGCAAGTCCCATAACCTCAATTAAGCCTATATTTTCTTTTTTAATATTATGAAGTTCCTCGTGTGGATGATAAACACCAAAAGGATGTTCATCTGTTGTTATATTATTTCTTAAAACTAAGTCAAGTTCAAACTTATCCCCTATTTTTCTGGCAATAGGTGTTATAGTATTATGTACTTCACCATTTGTATGCGAAAATATAAAACATTCTTCATCAGTATAATTTCTCCAACTTTCTAAAATTTTATCTGCAAGGTCTATTATTCTATCTGTATCATCACTTGATAACCTTATAACAGACATAGGCCATTTAACTATGCCTACTTTTACATCTTCAAAGCCGTCTATTTTAAATTCTTTTTCAATAGGTGCTTTTTCCATACAAAATGTATAATTTCCACCTTGAAAATGGTCGTGGGATAAAATAGAACCCCCTGTTATAGGCAAATCTGCATTAGAGCCAACAAAATAATGTGGAAAAATTTTGATAAAATCTAACAACTTAGCAAAAGTATCCCTTTCTATCTTCATAGGTATATGTTCTCCACTAAAAACTATACAATGCTCATTATAATAAACATAAGGAGAATATTGAAAAAACCAATTTGAACCAGTTATTTTTACAGGCATTATTCTATGATTTTGTCTAGCTGGGTGATTTAACCTACCCATATACCCCTCATTCTCTTTACATAAAGGACATTTAGGGTAATCAGTGCTTTTTGTATTTTTAGCAAGTAAAATATCTTTAGTGTCTTTTTCTGGCTTAGATAAATTTATGCTTATATCTAATATACCATATTCTGTTTCAACTTGCCATTTTACGTCTTTTTCTATTCTATATCTTCTTATATAATCAGAATCTTGACTTAATTTATAATAATAATCTGTTGCTTCTTTAGGACTTTTTTCATATTTTTCAAAAAATGTTTTTCTTATATTGCTTGGTCTATCTATTAAAGTCCCCATTATTTTTGTATCAAATAAATCTCTTTCTGTAACACTGTCATTTATTAACCCATTTTCTAAAGCATAGTCTAAAATATCTTTTAAAATATTTTCTAAGTCAACATTGCCTGTTGGTTCTGCATCTTTTAAATCTTCTATTTTTAAAATTTCATATATTTTATTTTTTGTAAAAATAACATCTTCTTCTTGTATTAAGTTATTTTTAATAGCATATAAAATTAAATTTTCAATAGCAATAAAAACTTTCATAAAAGCACCTCTATTCTTATATTAAATTTGTTTTGGAGCATCACCTATTTCTGCTACATAAAAGTCTGCATTATAACCTATTTTTTCTTGATATCCCTTACCTACATTTTCTATAAATTTATCTACAAAATCTTCCTTAACTATACTAACAGTACAACCTCCAAAACCTGCTCCTGTCATTCTAGAGCCTATAACACCTTCTTGTTTTTGGCTTATTTCTACAAGAGTATCTAGCTCAATACCAGTAACCTCATAGTCTTCTTTTAAAGACTTATGAGAAATGTTTAAAAGCTCTCCAAATTGTGCAATTTTATCTTGTTGTAAAAATTCATATGCTTTTTTTGTTCTATCATTTTCATATACAACGTGTTTAACTCGTTTTTGCCAAATTGGATTTTTAATAACATCTTTTATTTCTTCAAATTCTTCTGGTATTAAGTCTGCTAAAGCCTCTATATTTTTAACTTTTTTAATTTCCTTTAAGCTATCCTCACATTCGCCCCTACGTTCGTTATATTTAGAATCTGCTAGTTCTCTTTTTTTATTTGTATTAGATATAACTATTTTCATACCTTTAAGATTTAAAGGAGCATATTTATAATCTAATGTATTTGTATTTAAAAATATAGCATTATCTCTTTTACCCATTGCTATGGCAAATTGGTCCATTATACCACAATTTACACCTATAAATTTGTTTTCTGCAAATTGACTTATTAAAGATGCTTCTATCATATCCATATTTATATTATTTAAATCTATTAAAATTTTACTAATTAATATTTCTAAAGATGCAGAAGAAGAAAGTCCAGAGCCATTAGGTATTGTACCAAAACAAACAAAGTCAAATCCATTTTTTATTTTATGTCCCTTTTGTTCAAAAGCCCAAATAACACCTTTTACATAATTAACCCAATTATGATTTTCTTCATATTTTAAATCATCTATTTCTGTTTCTATAATGCCTTTTTCTTCAAAATTAAGTGAATAGCATCTTATTTTGTTATCTTCACGTTTTCTAACAACACCATATGTACCTATTGTTAAGGCACAAGGAAAAACACACCCTCCGTTATAATCTATATGCTCACCTATTAAATTAATTCTACCAGGGGAAAAGAAAGTTAAAATCTCACCATCTTTCCCAAATTTGTCATAAAAACACTCTTTAATTTTAGTTGTCATTTTTATTCCCTCCTAAAATTTCCTTTTAATATTATTAATTTTATGATATACTAAAAATTATAATAAATAAATATCTTAATAATAAATTATTTATATCAAAATAATTGTTTTTCCCTTATATTGATATAAATAACACCATTTTGATATATTCTTTTAAAAATGTATTTTTAGTATTGTACGAGGTGACTTTATGGAAGATTTAGTTTTTAACATATTTAAAAATGATGTATATATAGACCTTACATTATACCAATACGGTTGGCAACAATGCACAAAATTACATTCTTGTGGTCCTAGGAAAAAAAATCATTTTCTTTTTCATTATATTATTTCTGGTAAGGGTAGTTTTAAAACAAAAGATAATTTTGGAGAAAAAGTTTATAACCTAGAAAAAGATATGGGATTTATTATTTTTCCAGAGCAGGTAACATCTTATTTTGCAGATGAAAATGACCCTTGGGAATATGTATGGCTAGAATTTGACGGTATAAAAGCAGTAGAAATTTTAAATATTATAAAGTTGACTAAAGACTATCCTATTTATATACCAAAATGCAAAGAAACTTCTCAAAATATAAAAGATGAAATGTTGTATATAGTAAACAATTCTTTAGAGTCATCTTTAAACCTTATAGCACATTTATATTTATTTTTTGATTACCTTGTAAAAGGAAGTAACCCCAAAAAAGATATTATTGGAGGCACATTAAAAGATTTTTACATAAGAGAAGTTATAGCGTTTATAGAGCAAAATTATCAAAATGATATAAAAGTAGAAGATATAGCTAATTGGTGTAATTTAAATAGAAGTTATTTAACAAAAATTTTTAAAAAAGATAAAAATATTAGCCTTCAACAGTTTTTAATAAAATATCGTATGTCCAAAGCTTGTGAAAAATTGAAATTAACATCTCTTCCTATTAAAGATATTTCAGAAAGTGTAGGCTACTATAATCAACTAAATTTCTCACGAACTTTTAAAAATGAATTTGGAATATCTCCTTCCGAATATAGATTAAAAAATAAAGTATAAAAATTTAAATAAGATTATAACATTAAAGACTACAAATATAATGTAGTCTTTAATGTTATAATTAAATACAAATAAGATATGACTTATATTTTTAAAGGAAAAATTATATAGGGGTGTTTGTATCAATTTTTACGAATAAAAATATATAGGAATATCTGTTTTTGAATAAAGAGTATTAAAAAATTGATTTTTATTACTATAAAGTAACTAAATAATTTTTATTTAACATTACATTAAAAGAAATTTCTGTATCACAAATTATAGTTTTTCCAATTTCCATTCCCTCTTCATCAGTTATATTAACATTTGTTATATTATCTCCAGATAAGATAATATTTTTAGCATATTTAGAAAATAACTCTGCTTTTTTTAATTTTCCTTTATGCCATTTTATATTTACAGTTACATTTCCACAAGCTACAAGGCCTTTAACTTCACCACTGTCCCAATCATCTGGAATAGCTGGTAAAAGTTTTATAATCCCATTTCTACTTTGTAAGAGCATTTCTGCAATACCAGATGTTAATCCAAAATTTCCGTCTATTTGAAATGGTGGGTGTGTATCCCAAAGATTTTCCATAATACCTATAGAGAATAAGTCCTTAATTAACTTATATGCCTTATTTCCATCTCCAATCCTTGCCCAAGTATTAATTCTTTGTCCTATACCCCACCCTGTGCTTTTATCCGTTCTATTTTCAAGAGATACGCGAGCAGCCTGTAAAAATTCTTTATTTTTATCAGATATTAAAGTACCAGGGAACAATCCTAAAAGATGTGATATATGACGATGATTATACCCTTCTCCAAAAACGTTTAGTTTTGTTTCTTCATACCATTCTTTTATTTGTCCATCTTTACCAATTTCTATAACACCCTTTAAATTTTTTTGATTTTCTTGCCATATTTTAACCTTATCAAAATCTACATTAAGCTCTTTAGCAGCTTTTATTGTGTCTTCATATAATTGCCAAATTAACGAGTGTTCATATGTATTTCCTGATGTTCTTGGCCCGTGTTCTGGAGAAAAGCTAGGAGATGATACTAACTTGCCATCTTTATCTTTTATTAAAATTTGGTCGTAAAAAATAGCTTCTTCTCTCATCATAGGATATATTTTATTTTTTAAATATTCTTTATCACCTGTGTATAAATAATATTCAAAGCAGTTTTGTAATACCCAACAAACAGCTGCAGGAGACCAACCCCAGTCAAATAACCACCCTGGACAAGTCCAACCAAATGGATTATTTTGTGTATGTGCCATAAAGCCATTTTCTTTATTTTCTGGTGTACTTTCTATCCCTGCATAAATATGAGCAGTTACCCTACCAGGTTCTCTAAGAGAATCTACATATCCTATTAATGGCTTAGCACATTCTGATAAATTTGTATTATATGCTGGCCAATAGTTCATTTGCAAATTTACATTAATGTGATAGTCAGAATGCCAAATAGAGTTGTTACACCCTACCCATATACCTTGTAAATTTGCAGGTAAATTATGTAAAACTTTGTCATCATTTATTTCACGAGAAGATGATATTAAAAGGTACCTACCGTATTGAAATAATAAAACTTCTAAAAATCTTTTTTCTTCTTCTGTTATATCTTCAGATTTATATTTTTTTAATAATTCATCAGTAGCTAATTTTGTATTATTTTGTCCAATATTTAAAGTTACCCTATTAAACAACTTAGTATAATCTTCTATATGGTTTTTAAGTAGCCCTTCAAAACCTTTATCCTGTGCATTTTTTACATAACCTTTCACACGAGAAACAAGCTCTAAATCAGTTTCTTTAGTTCTATAATGTGGATATGTATTTTCATAATCTGTTACTATAGATGTTATTAATATAACTTCTTTACTATTTTTTACAATAAGCTTTTCATCATTTTCTTCTATGTCACCATCTTTACATATTACTTTTGTTACAGAGCAAAATTTTAAATAATTATCTTTTAATTTACCTAAAACTTTTATTTCTCCCGTACTTAGAGTAGTTTCCCATTCTCTTTCATAAGCATCTTTATCTGGTAAATTTTCTTCACAAAAATTATTAGGATTTATAGAAATAGACATATTTAACTGCTTTTTACCTTCTGCAATAAAACGTATTATTAAGACATTGTATTCATAATTTACAAAATATTCTCTTATATATTTTGTATCATCTGTTTTAAATTCTACAGTAGATATAGCTTTTTCTATATTTAAAGTTCTTTTATAATCTTTAATATTTTCTTTTTCTAGTCCAAAAAAGTCAAATACTAAATCTCCATAGCTAAGGTAATATCCATATCCTTTTCCACCACCAGCATCTTCTAATCCAACTAATTTTTCACAAAGATTGCTTGCTTCTTTTTCTCTTTCTTCGTTAAATAACTTTTGTATTTCCTTTATAGTTTTCCCATATTCACCCTTTTCTTTTAAATTTCCACCTATATAGTCAGGTCTTTTTGGGGAAGGCCCTCCAGACCAAAAAGATTTTTCATTTAAATAAATTTTATCTTTTTCTATTCCTCCAAAAATGCTAGCACCTATTGTACCATTTCCTATAGGAAGAGAATAATGCTCCCAACCTTCGTAATTAAATGGTGCTGGCTCATTATACCTTAAAATTAAATTATCTATATGTTGGTATCTCATTTTATTCTCCTTTAAAAATTATTATTTTTTGTACTACTTTCTACTTATCCAAGCACCATTTGTAAAATCTGGTATAGCAACAGGTTGCCCACCCATAGCAATAGATTGCTCTGACAAGGCTGTAATACACATCCAAGCTGCCATATCATAAACGTCTATTGGTACTTCTGTTTTATTTTTTACACAGTCTACAAAATCACAAAATACTAACCAGTCCATACCATCGTGTCCTTGTTTTATTCCTTCTGATAAATATTTTTTCCATACAGGGTGGTCGTATTTTTCACGGTACTGTTCTACATTTCCCCAATGCTTTTGCCAGTTAAAATGGTCTTTTTCGTGTTCTTCTCCCTCTATAAAAAGAGATTTATTATCTTCACAGTACATTCCTTTTGTTCCTTGTACATAAAATCCTCTAGAATAATATCTTGGTAAAGTCGTATCAAGTGTTAAGGTAATAGTTTCTCCATTAGCACAAGTTATAATTGTATTTACTATATCTCCTTGAGCAAAATCTGTATTTACAAGCTCTATATCATCTGCTTTATGTTCTTTTATATATTCTTTCATACCCCAAGATTTTGATGCAATTGATGTAAGGCTTATCATACGATTACCCCTATTAATTTTTAAAATTTTTGCAATAGGCCCTAGCTCGTGAGTTGGATAGTTTTCTCCATTTCTATGTATATAATTAAGCAAACGGTAATGTCTTTTTTCTTTTCCATATGCAATTTCTTCTCTTAAATCGTGACGATAACCACCTTCACAATGTACAATCTTTCCTAAAATACCTTGTGTTGACATATTTTCTATCATCATTTCATCTCTACCATAAATACAGTTTTCTAATAACATTACTGGCGTTTTTGTTCTTTCATATGCTTCTACAAGTTTCCAACATTCTTGTATAGAATGTGCTCCACCAACTTCGCAACCTACATATTTGCCAACTTCCATAAATTCTATACATATATTTATATGTTTATCCCAAGATGTGCATAATATAACTGCATCTATGTCTTTATCATTTAATATATCTTTATAGTTAGTTGTTGTTATTGGTCTTTTTCTACCTGTTTTTTCTATTAAATCTGCTGCTTCTTGACATCTATCTTCATATACATCACAAACTACTGGTATTTCCACATCTTCGTGTTGTAAATATACTAATTGTAAAAGGCCTATACCTCTTGCACCTAACCCTATCATAGCCAAATTAACTTTATCTTTCATATTTATCAGCTCCTTTATATAAATATTTTCTATAAAGTCTTAATATTATCCAAGAATAGGTAAATCTATAAATTCAATTTCTAATGCTTCACATTTTTCTTCTTCAAATACTATAATTTCATTTTTACCTATTTTTAATAAAGGTTCTGGAATGTATAAAGTTTTTGTAGGTCCTACTTCCCAATATTTACCTACATTAAATCCATTTATAAATACAACACCTTTTTTAAAGTTATCTAATTTTAAAAATGTATCTGCCACTTCTTCTATTTCAAAAATACCTTTATAAAAAGTAGGCATATTTTCTTTTTCAATTTCTGCGTTATTAAATTCTAATTTATCTAAATTATTTAAAGGAAGTGTGTAAACATCAAAGTGATATAAAAACTGATTATCTAAAGTTACCCCTTGTGTTATACCTTTATAATCTTTTAATTTTGGTCCATAATTTATTCTTCCTTGGTTTTCAACTAAAATATCTAATAAAACCCCTTCTTCTGAAACATTAAAAGATAAGTCAAATTTTCCATCTCTTTCGTATACAGATTTTCTTTCCTTATTTAAAAATATTGTTGCCCTGTCGTGTACATCTATTATTCTTAAAGGCAATGTTTCTCTAACGCCTACAATTTTTTTAGAATACAATATATATCCAAAATCTTGCCCATATTTTTCCATTGGTTCAGGACATACAGATTGTATAGGCGATGTTAAATTATTAAGGTTTTCAAATAATTTTGCACTTTCTGTTAATTTAAATTTACCATATGCAATTTTCTTAGAATCTTTAGGAATATCTAACTCTATTTTACCTATGTATTTTTCTATTAATTTTCTAGTTTCTAAATACTGTGGTGTTATATCTCCAGCTTCTGTAAGAAGAGCATTATAGTCATAGCTTGTTACAGTAGCCTTATATTTATCATAATAATTTGCACCGTTTCTAAATCCGAAATTTGTCCCTCCAAAAAACATATAAAAATTAACATTTCCACCATATTTAAGCATTTCTTCAAACTCAAAAGCAACTTCTTTAGGGTCCCTTGTATGATGAACATCTCCCCAATGGTCAAACCAACCATTCCAAAACTCCATACACATAACAGGTTTGTTAGGCTGAGTTTCTTTTAGTAAATCAAAAGCATCTACAGTTCTTGAGCCAAAATTAACTGTTTTTAAAACACCATCTATTTCTCCACCAGAAAGCATATATCTTGTAGGTCCATCAGATGTAAATAAAATAGTATCCACACCTCTTTTTAATAGCCCATCTTTTATATAGTTTAAATATTTCTTGTCTTCACCATAACTTCCATATTCATTTTCTACCTGAATAGCAACGATAGGCCCACCATTACTTGATAAAAAAGGTTTTATATATTCAATTAAAACATCAAACCAGTCATCAACGTGTTTTAAATATATCTCATTATAACATCTTAATTGTATATTTTCTTCTTTTAAAAGCCAATAAGGAAAACCACCAAATTCCCACTCAGAGCAAATATATGGTCCTGGTCTTAAAAATACCATTAAATCTAGCTCTTTTGCTATTTCCAAAAATTCTTTTAAGCTATAAAAGTCTTCCCAGACAAACTGTCCTTTTTCAGGCTCGTGTATGTTCCAAGCTACATATGTTTCAATAGCGTTAAAGCCACAAGCTTTTAATTTTAAGAGCCTGTCTTTATATTGCTCTTTAAACATTCTAAAGTAATGAATAGCTCCACTTATTATAGTAGTTTTTTCATTATTATAATAAAAGTCTTCCCCAACAATTTTTAGCATTTTTATTCCTCCTTAATTATAACAATAAAACACATTTAGTCATTATGTATATATAATAAGATAAGTATAATAGTATTATTATACTTTTTATACTAAAATATATATGTTAATTATATTGTAATTATACAAAAATAATCATTTCTTTTCTTGTCCTTTTAGGCTATAAAAATATAAGGATATTCACTTTTATAGCTTAATATAAATATAGGATATTGACATATATAAGTAACTTTATAATATTAATTTATTTTTTAATTAATATTTCTAATAACATAAAATATCCATATTATAAATAAAAATATAAAAAAGATATGGCTTTTTAAATTAATTAATAGCCATACCTTTTTATTATTTTATTCCATTCCCAATATTGCAATACCAATAGCCGCCATAAAAATAACAATATATTGTTTTGCCAATAATTTTTCTTTTAAAACTATTCTACTCCATACTAATGATAATATACAATATGATGAAATTATAGGTGCTGCCAAGATAGCGTTTGCTTCAATAGCAAAAATATATGCAAATTGACCTGCTGTTTCTGAAAGTGCAGCTGCAATTTTTGATTTTTCTTTTAAAACTTGAATTTTTTCCTTTTTAATTACTGTTACATAAATAAAAGCAAATATAGCTATAATTAAAAATGTAAATTCATATGCAATATTAGCCTGTTCTGCTTTAATATATTTATCTAATAAAAGTCCATCTACAAATGTTCCAAGACCATCTATTAAGCAATATAACAACGGAAATATAATTGCCAATACGCTTTTTTGATATTTTATTTCAGATTTTTCTCTAATGACATCATCTTTTTTCTTTTCGATATATGAAAGTAGAAATACACTTAAACAAACAATAAAAACAGCAATTCCTTGTAAAAGAGTTACCCTCTCACCTAAAAACACAAAAAATAAAATAACAGCAACCGCTCCAGATGAATTACATACTGGAGAAGATACAGATAGCTCAATATATCTAAGCCCTGCATATCCAAATATCATAGATAAAATATATAAAATAGATGCTGGTAAATATGTAATAATACTAGCTATGTCAAATTCAACACCTTTTACAAATATCATATATAATGCGTGTATCCCCATAACAACACCAACAACTATTACCATTTTCCAATGGCTATATTTGTCATTTGGCCTAGAGCCTATTTTTGAAAATAAGTCTGAGCCACTCCAAAATAACATAGCGATTAATGATAAGATAAACCAATTCATAAAATTCTATTCCTTTTCTATATATATATTATTTTAAAATCCTACAAAATACTTTTATATTTTATCTTTTTAGTAGGATTTCGGTATTGATTATACCATATCATTTAATATTAATCAATATGTTATTTAGACAAATCATTAAATGAATTATATAATTATACTTCCTAAATCATTTAAACTTTTTGGTAAATTTAATAAAGCTTTTTCCTCTATGTTATCATCTATAAAATTAGTATAAATTTTAAAATTAGCATTATCAAAATTTGAACAATTACTATTTAATATAGATACACTAATTTTATCTATATCATTTTGCTTATAAAATACTTCATAAACAAAATAATCATCTTTCTTTAAAACTGGTAAAAAAGAAAATTTTTCTTCATTACTTTCTAGTTGAGTTACTTTAAAATCAACATTTTTTAAGTCTTTTAAATCTTCATTTTGTTTAACTTTTATAGTAACATCTGTGTTTGTATTAAACCCTAAAAAATTTAATTTTATAAGACAAAATGAGTCTTTTTTTAATTTTAATGTAGCAATTTTATACCAACAATCTTTTTTTGTTATGTTAAAGTAATGTCCCTTTGAATATGTAGGAAACTGGTGTATTTTACTTATGGCTTGACTATTATAGTTATCAATATTAGACATAATATTTGGTAAAAAACAAGTTAAATTATAAAAATGAAGTGCATTTTCATATTCGGTTAAAGCATATAACTCCTGTCTTTTTTCGTCATAAGTTATACAAGAGTAACCATAATTAGAACTATGAACAATTTCAGAAACTTTATTCCAGTTAATGCAATCTTCAGAGCTAAAAAGTGTTAACTTATTTCTTTCCCATAATGAATCATATTGTTGTACTGCCATTTGCACAAAGTATTCTTTATTATTAGGTGCAGTAAATTTGTATAAAGGAGATTGACACCCTCCAAATTCTAAAATTGTATTATGACAATCGTATTCTTCCCAAGTTTCTCCTAAATTATTAGTTTTATAAAATCCTCTAGCATTTGTTAGTGGACTTCTACAAGACATTATAATCTCGTTATCTTTAACCTCCACAATGGAGCTTTCAGATGTATAAATTTCTATAAAACTTTTTGATTTTTTCCAAGTTATTCCATTATCTTTAGAATAAATAATACCTGCAAAGCTTCTATGCTTATGTATATTTTCAACCCATCTTTGAACAGGTACAACTAATGTTTTATCTTTTAATTGTATACCATTACCAGGACATTGGAAAAATAAAATACAATCATCATCGCAAAGATGTTTAAGGCTAATTTCATCAGACCAGGTTTTACCATCGTCATCAGAATAAACATAAACAAAATTTTGATTCTCATTACTATTAGAATCTAAATGGTATTGTTTGTCAATAGAAAGTGCAAATATAAAAATCCTACCTGTATTATAATCCACAAGGATACAACCGTCCATTTTTCTAGAATGCTCCATTATACCATTATTTTTTATAATAATTTGCTTATCTATCCAAGTTTTACCTCCATCTTCACTTCTAGCAATACCAATATCTATATTGTTATAGTCTGTACTATCTACATACCTTACATCTCCACCAGATATTAGCGTACCTTTTTTGGTTATAGCTAAAAATGGAATTCTAAAAGAGTTTGAATTAAAATCTTCTTTCCCTTTAAATATTGTTTGATTTTGTAAAATATTATTATTCAACTGGAAATCTCACCACCTTTTTTATATTATAAAACAATTTTTAGTAAATATAAATACACACAATTATACAATATATACATAAATATATTGTATAATTATAATAAAAATTACCATAACTTTAAATAATCATATAAAAAGGCATATTGATAAAATTACAATATGCCTTTTTATAAAATATTTATTTACAACTGTTTATTGCTATTATATAAACTTTCTTTATAATTTTTACTAGATTTTTGTAGTATCTTTGAAAGTATACTTCTATACTCTTTAAACTTTCCTTGTGCCTTTTTTATTAAAGATTGCTCAAACAATACTTCCTCATTATCTGGTGCTAATGTATATGCTTTATATATAGCTCCTTCTGCTTTTAAAATGTTATAATCTTGCCTATAATATCTAGCTAATTTAAGCCATAATATATAATTATCTCTATTATAAAAATTAGCTCTTTCTATACATTTTATTGCCATAGGTATATTATTAATTTTTTCATATATTTCACTTTTAGCTATCAAAATATCAATATCACTATCTTCTATAATATTCAAGCATTTTATAGCCTTATCATATAAATTTAAATTTATATAACAAGTAGCAAGCTTTAATATTATATTATTAGATTTTTCAAATAAATATGCCTTAGTATAAGAAACTTTAGCCTTAGTATACTCTTTTTGTTTAAAATATATCTCACCTAAATAATAATATTTACTATATAACATATTGTCATTTAAACTATCTATAAACTCTTTAGCGTACTCAAAATCTTCTTTTTCTATTAACAACTCAATAATATTAAATAATATATCTTTGTTGTCTGTATCTATATTTATAGCTTTTTGTAAATACCTTAAAGCTAAATCATAATTTTTAAGTCTTATATAACATATACCTACATTATTATATAAAATAGCATTAGAAATATCAAAATCTATAGCATCTTTATAACTTTCTATAGCTTTTTCAAACATATTTTCCTTAAAAAATCTATCACCTTTTATTTTTTTACGTTCTACTTGTCCTCTTTTTTCCCAATTAAAAAGCTCTAGTGATATATTTTCTATTTCCTCTGATGAATAAAAATTATTAAGTGTTAAAAATTCTATACTTTTTTGATAAAAACTTTTTTGTTTTTTTATATCCATCAATTTATTAGCCACTTCTACATTTAAAAGGTCGTTATAAACCCAGTTTATAAATTTATCTTCAAAAAAATCTGTGCTATATTCTTTAAAATTTTTATAAAAAAGATATATAGCTTCTTCTACGGAATAAATGCTTATGCCATTTGTAAGCCTATATGGAGGTATAATAATATCTTCTGCCATACTAAGCTTTAAGCTAGACACCATACAACCACCTTCTTATAATCTTACTAGCTCTGTTATACTTTTAGCTATATTATCTAATATATCGTAAAATTTATCATTTAAATCATAATATTTTCCATTTGGTACAGTAACAGGGTCAAAAGATTTTAAACTTTCTCTGTCACGTCTTGCTACAACATATGTTGTAACTTTAGCTTCTTTTAACATTTGGCAAATATCTTCAATACTTTTTCCACTGTTAGTAGGAACGTGAGGTGGAGCATCTGTTATTAATATAAATATATTCTGGCTGTCAGGCTCTAGTACAGAATTTTGTAAAAGCTGAACACCTGTTTCTAAGGAATCTAAAGAAGATTCTGGTATATCTCCACCATATGTTCTTGGTATATTTTTAACTTGACGCTTAAATTTTTCCACATCATCTGTAAAATTATAAACACTAGGTCTTTCTTTTTCATTTAAATCTCCAAAGCCTATAAGACCAAGCTTAAATTTAGCTCCTCTTTCACTTAATATATTAGAAAATTCTATAGCTCTATCTTTAACACCATTTATGTAGCTATCCATACTACCTGTAGTATCTATTAAAAATGTTATATTAACATTCTCTGTACCTTTTGGTGTAATATTTTCTTTTTTAGGTGGTGCAGAAACTTTTGTTCTATCAAATTCTGTAATTTTTATCTTTCCTGTATTAACATCTTTTAGGTACACTTCAAAAAGGTTATTTTCATCAATAGCATAAGTTATCTCTATTTGAGATGTTCCTTTAAGGCCATCTAGTATTGCAGTACCTATATATTTTTTGTTTTTTTCATCTCCTTGCTCCCATTGATAAACATCAACATAAACTGTACTAGCACCATTAGCATTAGAAAATTTAGAGTCTGAAAATTTACTTGGTATAGGACTACCCATAGGTATAATAGGTATAAGCCCTCTTTCCATTGTATCTATATTAACTATAGCTTCTGTACCAAAAATTTGTCTTGTTATTTGCCCTACCTTAACATTTCTATTAGGTAAATGTATAAGGTAATTATAAATAGCTGCACCCATAGCAACACTCTTAGCAGGGTCTGTTGCTCTATAAGGCTCTTTTACAAAGCCTGCTACCATTCTTTTAACCATAGGTATAAGAGTAGAACCACCTACCAATATAACTTTAGATATTTCATCTGGTTCTTTATTTGCTCTTTTTAGGGCTTCTTCTAAAATTTCTCTACTTCTTTCTACATATTTTCTAATAATTGCTTCAAATTCTTCTCTTGTTATATCTATAGATAAATTTTTAGGAACACCATCAATAATAACAAGTGGATTTATTTTTATAGATGCCTTTCCTGTACCAGATAATTTTTTCTTAGTTTGCTCTGCCTCTTGTTTTAGCTTTTGCATAACTGTTTTTCTTGTTAAATCATCAATACTATCTATATCTACACCACTATCTTCTTTAAATTTTTCTTTCATAAACCTTATAAGCTCTGCGTCAAAATCATCACCACCAAGGTTCATATCTCCAACATCTGAAAGCTCTTGAAAAATTTCTTCTCCATCTTCATCTATGCTAACTTTTAATACACAAGCATCAAATGTACCACCACCAAAGTCATAAACAAGTAATGTCTGTGCATACCCTTGTTTGTAACCATATTCTATAGCAGCTGCTAAAGGCTCTGATAAAAGGTATACATTTTTAAACCCTGCTAGTATACCTGCTTGTTTTGTAGCAAATATTTGTCTATCATTAAAATATGCAGGGTGTGTAATAACAACTTCATCAAATATCTCTCCAGATTGTTCTTCTGCAGATTTTTTTAATTTTTTTAATATTTCAGAACTAACTTGTTCTGGTGTTTTTTCATCTCCATTTATATATATCTTTTCATCTGTACCTATTTTTCTTTTTACAGATATAACAGTACTTTCTGGATATATAATAGAAGAAAGCTTAGCCTCTTCTCCTACTATTATTTCCTCTCTATCTAATACTTGATAATTTACAACAGAAGGTAACACCTCATCTGTACCATCTATTTTTACTACCTCTATGCTATCATCTTTATCTTTATATATAGTAGCAACAGAGTTTGTTGTACCTAAATCTATTCCTAAGTATCCCATCTTTTAGCCCTCCAAAACCGTTTTATTAAATCTGCTTGGGTCAAAATTTTCTCTATATCCAGAAGGTTCATATTCTGTGCCATATCCCATATCTGTAACAGAACCTTTAACAAGACCACCCTCTTCTTCTACTTGTAAAGTTATATTAAGTCTTGTTTTTCCACTTGGTCTTTCTGGTAAATCTTTTACTAAAACTTCGCCTATCAATTTACATTTTTCTATTGTATCTTCTTTATTTATTCTTTCCATTATTTTTAGGCTAAAGCTAGTCATATCCTCTTTTTCTTTACCAGAAAGAGTAAATATTTGCTCTTTTTTAGCAAGTGCATAAGGAGTTCCTCTTCTAATCATCGTATAAAAAGATTTTACACCATTATTTTCTATTTCTAGTCCTATATCGTGAGGAACTGTAACCTCAAACTCAATAGACATTTTTTCACTTTCTATATCTGGAGATGATAAAAGTCCCATTTTCATAGCTGCATAATATGTTGCACCTAAAGATATATCTAAAGCTGGACGCTCTGATGTATAAATTTTACTTTCGTTATTAAATATTTCTATAAGCATATCCTTAACCCAAGGCATTTGGGAAGAACCACCTTCTAATAATACTCTATCTATGTCATCAGCAGTTAATGCACCTGTATAAACTTCTCTTAAAGCCTTTAAAACAAGCTTTCTTGTTTCTTCTATAAAAGGATTTATAATTTCTTCTAAATCATCTCTTGTCATTTGCTCCACAAAAGGTGGTATACAAAATGTAAAAGGTATCCTAAATGTTCTTACACCAGAAAGACGCTCTTTAGATTCTCTAGCACGACAAATAAGCTCTACCATATTTTCTGGATTTAAATCTTCTCTTTTCTGGTTGGCCTTTTCTTCTATAAAATCGTAGCATTTATTTAATATATATTCATCTACATTGTCGCCACCGTGATAAGCCTTTCCACCTTCACTTATAACCTGTAACTTTATATGATTTTCATCTTTTTCCAATACATTAAATAATGTTATATCTAATGTTCCTCCACCAAAATCAAAAACCATTATTTTTTCATCTTGGCTTAGTTGATGTCTAAAGTTATATGCAAGAGCAGCTGCTTTAGGCTCTTCTATAAGGCAAATAAGCTTATCTGATATTCCTGCTATTTCACAAGCTTTCATAGTTGCTTTCTTAGCAGAATCATCAAAATCATAAGGTACAGATACAACAAGTCCTGCTATTTCTGATTTAGGATTTAAGCTTTTACAATGCTCTATAAGTTCTGTTAATATTTTTGCTGATATTTCTTCTGGTAAATAAGATTTACCGTCTAGCTCAACTGTTTCATTAGTTCCCATTTTTCTTTTTATAGAACGTATAGTAGTTTCTGGGTATATTTTCATAGAACGAAATGCTTCTTCTCCTATAACCCATTCTCCTTCTCCATCATCATCTTTTCTATATTGAACAACAGAGGGCATAGGTATTTTTCCAAATCCATTACTTATATCTATTGGCTCTGGCTTTTCATTTATTATATCCCAATAACTTATTATGGAGTTTGTAGTACCAAGGTCTATACCTAATATATAATAGTCTTCTGATAAACTTTTATTTTCTTCTATCTGCTTTTTATATTCTGTCCATTTCAATATATATCACCTCTTTTTCTCTAGTTTTGTAAGTTTATAGT